>NZ_JBQQCE010000072.1:0-27994 GCF_052245645.1 Streptomyces sp. KR55
GCCGAGAGTCACCTCGGGTGTGGGGGGTACCGCGCGGCGCAGCTGGGCGCGGCCGGTCACGGCCAGCACACCGGCGAGTGCGAAGAGCACCGCCGTGACGATGAGCGCCGCGGCCCAGACGGGCAGCGTCAGCGAGAGCGCGGCGGCGGCCGTGGCGGCGAGGGCGAGCAGTCCGGCGTAGGCGAGGGCGCCCGCGGCCCCCAGGAGGCCGCCGCCGCGGCCCGCACGCCGGCCCTTCTCGGCCAGTTCCTCCTTGGCGAGGCTCACTTCCTGCCGTACGAGGCGGGAGAGCTGTTCGGTTGCCTGGCCGACGAGTTCGCCCACCGAGTGACGCTCGTCGCGCACGGGCTTGACGTCCGGGATCCCGGTCACGGTGTTCCGCCTCCTCTCGGTCCGGAACATCCGGGTACCCGGGCCGGCCTGCGCTACCCGTTCCCCGCGCCGCCGCTGCCGGGCTCGCCGAGCCGTGCCAGCTGGGTCTGGAACCAGTCGAGCCGGGCCTGCAACAGGGCGGCCTCCGCGACAAGTTCGGGCACGCCGAGTCCGTCGGACGCGTCGAGTCCGGCCGGCACCGCCCGGCCGCCGCCGGATGCCGCCACGCGCAGCCCGTCCCCGGCCAGCCGGGCGAATCCGGCCAGGGACACGGACGTACGGCCGCGCAGGCAGCCCGCGCAGGAGGGCGCGAGGGCGTGCCAGCCGGGCCTGCCCCAGCCGGCGTCGGCCAGCGCCGCGGCGGTCGTACCGCAGGCGCAGGGGCCGACGGTCGCCGTGCGCACCCGCTGGCGGGCGTAGCGGAAACCGCGTTCGAAACGGATGTAGCGGCCGAGCACCAGGACCTCGAGCAGGACGGCCGCCCGGTGCTCGGCGGTGCACAGCAGCCCTTCGGCCACCGAGCGGTCGTGCACACAGTGGAAGCCGCAGTCGCAGCGGCGGTGCGGTGCCGCGTGCCGCAGGCCGTAGACGCAGGACGCGTCGGCCACGACTCCGTACGGCAGCGCGCCGCCCAGCGACACGCCGGTGAAGGCGGCCCGGGTGCCGTCCTGGGACAGCACCGGGTGGGCGATCTTGTATCCGGTCGGCGGCTCCGTCGGGCATTCCTCGGGAAGCCGCAACCTCATCGCGCGGCCGGCACCTCTTCGGACGCGACCTGTGCGAAGTCCTTGGTTTCTTCGGGGAGTTCGAGTTCTTCCTCGTGCACGACCGGCCGCTCTTCCGCGACTCCGGTGGCGAGTGCCCTGCCGAGCTTCATGACGCCTCCCATGTCCCATGTCCGGCGGTGGTGGACCGTCCCGGCCATGGTGACCCACGAAGGGCCGCATTGGACATAGGGCCCCGGGGCAGGAAACCTGACACGTCGCAGTAACGCTTATCAATACATCGTAGAAGAATTAAGTGGAGCTGAACGGTCGCGCTGCCGAGACTGCTCCTATGACGAACCATGGCGAACCCCACCACCGCCGCCGCCCTCCCTTCGGCCGCGTGCTCTGCGCGATGATCACTCCCTTCACCGAGTCGGGCGCACTCGACGTCGACGGCGCGGGGCGGCTCGCCGAGCGGCTGATGGCGCAGGGCTGTGACGGTCTGGTGCTCAACGGCACGACGGGTGAGTCGCCGACCACCTCGGACGCGGAGAAGTCGGCGCTCGTGCGGGCGGTCCGGGAGGCGGTCGGGGACCGCGCGTCGGTCGTGGCGGGGGTGGGGACGTCCGACACCCGGCACACGATCGAGCTCGCCCTTCAGGCCGAGAAGGCGGGCGCGGACGGAGTGCTGGTGGTCACGCCGTACTACAGCCGGCCGCCGCAGGACGCGGTCGAGGCGCATTTCCGCGAGGTGGCGGACGCGTCCGGGCTGCCGGTCGTCCTGTACGACATCCCGGGCCGCACCGGCACCCGCGTCGAGCCGGAGACGATCATCCGCCTCGCCGGGCACCCCCGCATCGTGGCGGTCAAGGACTGCTCGTACGACTTCCTCGGCACCCAGAAGGTCCTGTCCCGTACGGACCTGGCGTACTACGCCGGTTGCGACGAGCACAATCTCGCCCTGTACGCGGTGGGCGCGGCCGGCTGCATCAGTACGGTGGCAAATGTGACTCCATGTCACATCCGTTCGGTGCTGGACGCGTTCGACGCCGGGGATACGGCCGACGCGGCCCGCGGCCAGCAGCGGGCCACTCCGCTCATCGAGGCGATGATGTCCGCGGGCCTGCCCGGCACGGTCACCGCCAAGGCGCTGCTGTCCGCGCTGGGCCTACCGTCGGGCCCGGTCCGCCCGCCCCTGCGCCCCGCGGGCCGCGAGGCGAGGGACGGTCTCCTGGCGGCGTACGAGGAGCTGGCCACGTACGAGGATCGGTAGGGCGCCGGGCCTCGGTGCTCGCGGTGGGGCGGATCAGCTCTGGCCGTTCTCCACGGTGCGCTCGTCACCGACCAGCCGGAAGTGCTCCAGCACGTCCTCCATGGGGTCGTCGACCTGGCCGGTGTTGATCAGGCCGATCCGCGGGCCGTTGTGCGAGGCCGTGTTGGTCTCGTCCGCGTGTGCGGCACCCGCCGGGAGCCAGCACATCGTCGCCACGGTGACCACACCGGTCAGCCGGCGCGCCACGCTCCTCGCCCGCTCGTTCGTCATTGCTCAGTCCTCATCTCACCGGTTCGGCATCTGACCGGACACTGGGTCCACCGGATTCATCTGCCGGGGGCCGTCCGAGGTAACGGACGGTAATCCTTTTAAGCGATCGTCGTGAGCGACGGCGGGCGTCAGCTGTGGTTGTTCTGTATGAGACGCAGATCGGACGCTCGCCCCTGCCCTGCGGCACTGGTCGTTCGTCGGGCCCTCGCGACCGGCCCGGTCACCCTGTACCGGCGGCCAGGGCGTAGTCGGACTCGTCCAGGTCGAGGGCGAGGAGTTCGTGGAGCTCACCGGTGAGCCGGGCGACGAGGTGCGGGTCGGTGTGCGCGAGGTAGTCGGCGACGGCCGCGTCGTGGTCGTCGAACTCGTCCGGCATGTCCTGCGAGAACCAGCCGCCGAGCAGTTGCGCGGTTTCCGGGAAGCGCGCGTGCCACTCCCAGTGAGTCTGCGGGGACGACGGTTCGGGTACGTCGCCTTCCTCGATGCTCTTCCTCAGGTGGTCGGCCAGCACCATCAGCCAGTCGCCGATCTCGGACTGGGGCATCCCGGTGTCCGGGATCGCGTAGAACTCGCCCAGCCTGTGCCGGATGCGGCCCGGAGGGTTGCGGCTGTACTCGCGCAGCTGGCGCTCCGCCTCCGCGATGGCCCAGGGGCGGGTGTGCCAGGTATGACGGAGGTACGCGTCCAGTGCGCGGCTGCGCCGCTCCGGGGTGTCGTCGGCCGGCTGCCCCAGGTAGGCGCGCATCACCTGGTCCAGCTCGCCGTACCGGCGGTCGTGTTCGAGGGGCTTCATGGACATGTGCGGGCAGCCCCTACAGGTAGAACGGGACGATCGTGTGAACGACGAAGCCGTGCGGGCTCGACGGCTCACGGCGCAGCACCACGCGCGCCGCGCGGACGTCGACGGGCCCCCGCCCCACCAGCAGGTCGCCCTCCAGCTGTACCCGGCCCACGGGCTCCTCGCGGGAGGGCCAGGCGGCCTCGATGGTGAGACGGGCCCGGGTGCCCTGGGCGAGCCGGCGGTGGATGACCTGCTCGTTGGCGGTCACCACCTGCTGCGTGGCCCAGTGGGCGGTCTCCCGGTCGGGATAGGAGGCGGAACGGGTCAGCACGGGGGGCATCCTCTCAAATCACCTGGTCAGGGGCTGCGCTCGGACGGATCGGCGGCCGGATCACTAGTCGGCGAAGCTCCAGAACAGGCCGACCTCGGTGTCCGAGACGATGACGAGGCCGCAGTCCTCCATGAGGACGCCCAGCGGGCTGTACTCCAAGCTCTCCAGCGTGAAGTCGATAGTGCCGGGCGCGCTGCCGTGCTTGCTGACGTTGGTGTGATACGTGGCCTCATCCCCGTAACGAGCGAGGATCGTGCGAGCCATCGCCCGCAGTTCGTCCGGGGATTCGGTGAAGTACTGGAGATTGGACAGGGTGCAGCCCGTTTCCGTGAGGGCCAGGAGCAGGTTCTCGGCGCTGTCCCGGTCGATCTCCTTGAGGCGCGGCGCGACGTACTCCGGAGGGTGGACGGCGAAGGGGTACGTGGGGTACCCCTCACGCTCCGGGTCCTGCGCCGCGTCGTCGACGCGGGCCCAGCCCCGGGGGTCCGGTACGGCCCGGGCCATCAGCGCGAGAACGTCGAGGACCCAGTCCTCATGGCAGCGCGGGCCGGTGGCGATGTACGCGGACGCGTCCCTGTACAGGTGGCGTACCGCGGCCTCCCAGAACGTCTGGTCGGTGGACATGTGGTGCTGGCCTTTCCCGGCGGGGTGCTAGGGCTTGTAGGGCATCGACGTCACGACCGTGAACGGTGGGTTGCGGCTGCTGTCGTACCGGATCCGCGTGTCGATGCCGGTGACGTCGTACGCCTTGGCGTTCATCCCGCCCTCCTTGTACCCGGGCAGCGGGTCGTTCGGGTCCACCGGCTGCTTGAACACGCTGCGGCCGCTCGTCTCGCCGTTCGGCGCGGTCGAACGGAACTTCTCGACCTTGCCCTCTTCCGGCGGCGGGCCCTTGATCCACGCCTCGATGGCGGCCTTGTTCTTGTTGAGGTTGTACTCGGTCAGCTCCTCCGCCCGGCGGTAGTTCGGGAAGGCCGAAGAGGCGCCGGGGTACGGCCTGCCGTACGGCCAGGCCTGGGTCGGGCCGTACGTCTGCTGGTCGCGCAGACGCTGCGCCAACTGCTCGTCCGTCTTGCCGACATGCTTGTCCAGGGTGTGGCCGTTCTCCAGGTACTCGTTGGCGGCGAGGTTGAGGTCGTACTTGCCGTTCGAGTCGACCTTCAGCCAGACCTGCGAGTCCTTGAACTCCTCCAGGGCCCGCATACCGAAGCCTTGCGCACGCGCCTCCTGGGCTTCGAACTTGGGGACATGGCCCGAGTCCACTGCTTCAACGATCCGAACGCCCCGAAAAGGAAGTAGCGTTCGTGCACCCCAGTCGGCTGGACAACCTGAACATCCACCCGTCGGTGCGGATGCGGATCGATCACGGCTTGGCCAACCGGTCAGAGCCCTACATCGGCTGGCCTCGCGCTTTCGCGAGTGCGGGCGTCCGAGGCTTGATCAAATAAGCGCCTCGCTCATTTGATCAAGCCTCGGACAGGACAGGTCACCCCGTGAAAGCGCGAGGTCAACGGTTCGGCGCTACCCGACCTCGCCGATACGTAGGCCCATCAGCCGACCGCAACGCACGAGCGCCCTCCCGGGCCGCCCTGGGGCCGTGGAAAGGCGCTCAATGATGACCAACGCCGACAGCTGCCGACTCCTCAGCAGCAGATCCGGGCGTTGATCGATCAGGCGGCCGCAGATCACGGCCGCCGGTGATCAGTTGTGGCTGTGCAGCACCTCGTTCAGACCGCCCCACTCGGCGTTGTTCGGGCGAGCCTCGACCGTGCCGGTGACGGAGTTGCGGCGGAAGAGGATGTTGGAGGCGCCGGACAGCTCACGGGCCTTGACGATCTGGCCGTCGGGCATGGTCACGCGGGTGCCCGCGGTGACGTAGAGGCCGGCCTCGACCACGCACTCGTCGCCCAGCGCGATGCCGACGCCCGCCTCGGCTCCGATGAGGCAGCGCTCGCCGATCGAGATGATCACGTTGCCGCCGCCGGACAGGGTGCCCATGGTGGATGCGCCGCCGCCGATGTCGGAGCCGTCGCCGACGACGACGCCGGCCGAGATGCGGCCCTCGACCATCGACGTGCCGAGCGTGCCCGCGTTGAAGTTCACGAAGCCCTCGTGCATGACCGTGGTGCCCTCGGCGAGGTGCGCGCCGAGCCGCACCCGGTCGGCGTCGGCGATACGGACACCCTTCGGCGCGACGTAGTCCGTCATGCGCGGGAACTTGTCGATGCTGGTCACCTGGAGGTGCAGGCCCTCGGCGCGGGCGTTCAGCCGGACCTTCTCGAGATCGTCCACGGCGACCGGGCCGAGCGAGGTCCAGGCGACGTTGGCGAGGAAGCCGAACATGCCGTCCAGGCTCTGGCCGTGCGGCTTGACCAGGCGGTGCGAGAGCAGGTGCAGACGCAGGTACACGTCGTGGGCGTCCAGCGGCTTGTCGTCGAGGGACGCGATGACCGTACGGACCGCGACGACCTCGACGCCGCGGCGGGCGTCCGGGCCGATGGCCTTCGCGGCGCCCTCGCCGAGCAGCTCGACGGCGCGCTCGGCGCTCAGCCGCTCCGTGCCGGCCGGGCCGGGCTCGGCGGACAACTCGGGCGCGGGAAACCAAGTGTCGAGAACGGTGCCGTCGGCGGTGACGGTGGCAAGGCCGGCGGCGACGGCGCCGGTGGTGCGAGGTGCAGTAGCAGTCGTGTCGGTCATGCCAGAAACCTAACCGGCGGGGGGCCGGGGAGGCGAACCGGCGGGGCGGCCGTCTCAGGGTGCGGGCCGGGGGCAGCCGGTCGTCTCAGCGTGCGGACCGGGTGCGGCGGGTGCGCCCGACACCTCGCTCGCCGGACGCACCACCACCGCAGCACGACGAGCGTCCCGCGGAAACCCGACATCGTCAGTGAACACCGCCGCCGCCCACGGCCGGCCGGCTAACGGCCACCAGCCCCGCGCGCGGTGGGCACCCGTCGCCCACGGTGCGCCGGGTGCATCGCCCCTTCACCGAACGCGTCGCCTCGTCAGGGAATGAGCCGCGCGAGCATCTCCCGCGCATACGCCTCGTCGTACTCCCCGCCCGTCAGCAGCACCTGCAGGCAGATGCCGTCCATCAGCGCGACGAGCGCCCGCGCCGTGACCGGATCCGTGCGGTCGGCGATCACGTCGGCGAGGTCCTGGCACCACTCGGCGGCGACGGGCCGCAGCGCCGGGCGGCGGAGGGCGGCGAGATACAGCTCATACTCGAGCTCGACGCCCGTACGCTCACCCGTGAGCCACTCCCCCGTCAGCGCGGCGAGTTCACCGGCGAGGTCGACGCGCCGGTCCTCGAGCGCGCCACGGCTGCGCACCACCTTGGCGAAGCCCTCGTTGGCCTGGCGCAGTGCGGCGACCATGAGCTCGTCCAGCGTCTTGAAGTGGTACGTGGTGGAGCCGAGCGGCACATCGGCCTCGGCCGCGACGGAGCGGTGGCTGAGCCCGGCGATGCCCTTCTCGCCAACCACCCGGATCGCGGCGTCGATGATGCGCTGCCGCCGCTCGGGGTCGTAGCGTCGAGTGGTCATCAGTGCGCCCCGCCGAGATTGAGCAGCACGACTCCGCAGATGACGAGCGCAATGCCCGCCACCTTGGCCGCGGTCATGTTCTCGCCGAGGAACACCATGCCGATCGCGGCGATCACCGCGGTGCCGACCCCGGCCCAGATGGCGTACGCCGTGCCGATCTCGATCGTCTTGAGCGTCTGCGCCAGCAGGGCGAAGGCGACGAGGTACCCGGCCATGGTGACGAGCGAGGGCCAGAGCCTGCTGAACCCCTCGCTGTACTTCATCGCCGTGGTGGCGGCCACCTCGGCCGCGATGGCTCCTGCGAGCAGTGCGTACCCCATGCGTACAAGCGTACACAACGATGAGTACATCCGTACACGTCCCGGCTTGGACAATGCCCGGGAACCGATGGGGAAAACGCTTGCGGAATCGGCTGCTCCACGGTCGCCGTGTCCACTAGTGTTTCACCGCTCAAGTACCGGACCGTCACGGCCACGACCGTCGCCACGGGCGCCGCTGGAGGAACCGCGCATGCCAGAAAGCACGTCTCGGCGCCCGCAGAACCAACCGTGGGAGAACAACTGGACCCCGGACACCTCCCGGGTGCCCGGCACCCGGCGGCTCTGGCTGGCGGGCGCCCTCGCCCTGGCCACGATCGTCGCGTGCGTGACCGCGATATCCGTCATGCAGACGCAGCCTGACGAGAAGTCACCCCTGAGCCAGTCCCCCGCGGCCGACGAGGCGTCCATACCCGGGCTGATCTCCTTCGCCACCCCCTCGGCGAGCGCCACCACCACCCCGCCCGGCGGGAAGGGCGCCCTGCCGTCCGCAGAGCCCACCAGGACCACATCCCACCGGCCCACCACCCCCACCGCCACGGCGTCCAAGTCCCCCGTGCCCCACACCACTTCACCGGCCCCGAAGCCGCCGTCGACCACCTGGCGCTCCCTGCGCTCGGTCAACTACCCGGACCACTACTGGCGGGTGAGCCACGGACGGGTCACGCTCGAGGCGATCACCTCGTCCTCGGACCGCAGGGACGCGACCTTCAAGCTGGTGCAGGGCCTGGCCGCATCCTCCTGCCACTCCTTCGTCACAGCCGACGGCAGCTACCTGCGCCACCGCGACTTCGAGCTGCGCGCCGACCGTCACGACGGCTCCCGCCTCTTCCAGCAGGACGCCACGTTCTGCCCCCGCTCCACCGGCCAGTCCGGCGTGATCATGCTGGAGTCCGTCAACTACCCCGGCCGCTTCCTGCGCCACCAGAACTTCCGCCTGCGCCTGGACGAGTACCGGCACGGCGACCGGAACTTCCCCGCCGACTCGGCGTTCCGCCTGGTGGATGGCCTGAGCTGAGGCCGGGCACGACAGTGGCCCCCGGCGCTGCCGCCGGGGGCCACTGAAACAGCCGGGGAAAAACAGGCTCAGACGTTGAAGCCCAGAGCCCGCAGCTGCTCCCGCCCATCGTCCGTGATCTTGTCCGGGCCCCACGGCGGCATCCAGACCCAGTTGATACGGAGCTCGCTGACAAGGCCGTCGGTCGCCGACTTCGCCTGGTCCTCGATGACGTCGGTCAGCGGGCAGGCCGCGGACGTCAGCGTCATGTCGACGGTGGCGATGTTCGCGTCGTCGACGTGGATGCCGTAGATCAGGCCGAGGTTGACGACGTCGATGCCCAGCTCGGGGTCGACGACGTCCATCAGGGCCTCGCGGAGCTCTTCCTCCGAGGCCGGCTTCATCTCAACGGTCTCGCTCATGCGGTCTTCGCCTCCTCCGCGAAGGCCTGGGCCGTCGCGTCCTTCCACGCCATCCAGCTGAGCAGCGCGCACTTCACTCGGGCGGGGTACTTCGAGACTCCGGCGAACGCGACCGCGTCCTCCAGGATCTCCTCCATCGCGTCGTCCGGCTCGATGCGGCCCTTGGACTGCATCAGCTCCAGGAAGACGCCCTGGATCTTCTGTGCCTCGGCCAGCTCCTTGCCGACGAGCAGCTCGTTCAGCACGGAGGCCGAGGCCTGGCTGATCGAGCAGCCCTGACCCTCGTAGCTGATGTCCTCGATCCGCTCCCCGTCGTACTTGACGCGCAGCGTGATCTCGTCGCCGCAGGTCGGGTTGACGTGGTGCACCTCGGCGTCGCCATCACGCAGACCGCGCCCGTGCGGGTGCTTGTAGTGGTCCAGGATGACGTCCTGGTACATCGAATCCAACTTCACTGGCAGCAGCCCCTCAGCCGAAGAAGTTCCGTACGTGCTCCAGGCCATCCACCAGAGCGTCGATCTCGGCCGGCGTGGAGTACAGATAGAACGACGCTCGCGTGGTCGCAGGAATTCCGTACCGCAGGCAGACCGGGCGGGCGCAGTGGTGGCCGACCCGGACCGCGATGCCCTGCTCGTCGAGGACCTGGCCCACGTCGTGGGGGTGTATGTCGCCGAGCGTGAAGGAGATCGCGGCGCCCCGGTCCTCGGCCGTCATCGGGCCGATGATCCTGAGGTCGGGGACCTCGAGCAAGCGCTTCACCGCGTACTCGGTGAGCGCGTGCTCGTGCGCGGCGATGTTCTCCATGCCGATGGAGTTCAGGTAGTCGATGGCCGCGCCCAGACCGACCGCCTGCGCGATCGGCGGGGTGCCCGCCTCGAACTTGTGCGGGGCGGGGGCGTACGTAGACGAGTGCATCGACACCGTCTCGATCATCTCGCCGCCGCCGAGGAACGGAGGCAGGTCCTCCAGCAGCTCCTGACGTCCCCAGAGGACGCCGATGCCGGTCGGGCCGCACATCTTGTGGCCGGTGAAGGCCACGAAGTCGGCCTGCAGGGCCTGCACGTCCAGGGGCATGTGCGGGGCAGCCTGCGAGGCGTCGACGCAGACCAGCGCACCGACCTCCTGCGCGCGGCGCACGATGGCCTCGACCGGGTTGACCGTGCCCAGGATGTTGGAGACCAGCACGAAGGAGACGATCTTCGTCTTCTCCGTGATGATCTCCTCGATGTTGGAGAGGTCGAGCCGGCCGTCGTCCGTGAGGCCGAACCACTTCAGCTTCGCGCCGGTGCGCTGCGACAGCAGCTGCCACGGAACGATGTTGGAGTGGTGCTCCATCTCCGTGATGACGATCTCGGTCTCGTGGTCCACGCGGTAGGGCTCGTCGGCCCAGCCCAACATGTTGGCCACGAGGTTGAGCGACTCGGAGGCGTTCTTGGTGAAGATCACCTCGTCGCGGCTCGGCGCGTTGATAAAGGCGGCGACCTTGTCGCGGGCGCCCTCGTACTCCGCCGTGGCCTCCTCGGCGAGGACGTGCACGCCGCGGTGGACGTTGGCGTTGTACCGCTCGTAGTACGCGTTGAGCACGTCGAGCACCTGGCGCGGCTTCTGCGAGGTCGCCGCGTTGTCCAGGTACACGAGCTTCTTACCGTCGTGGACCAGGCGGTCCAGGATCGGGAAGTCCTTGCGGATGGCCTCGGTGTCGAGGAGGCCGGGGAGCCCTTGGCGGGTTGAGGTCACGCGGATACGCCACCCTTCGTGTACGCCTCGTAGCCCTCGTTCTCCAGCTTGTCGGCGAGCTCGGCGCCACCGGACTCCACGATCCGCCCGGCCGAGAAGACGTGGACGTAGTCGGGCTTGATGTAGCGGAGGATCCGCGTGTAGTGCGTGATCAGCATGGTGCCGACCTCGCCGGTCTCGCGGACGCGGTTGACGCCCTCGGAGACGATGCGCAGGGCGTCGACGTCGAGGCCGGAGTCGGTCTCGTCGAGGATGGCGACCTTCGGCTTGAGCAGCTCCAGCTGGAGGATCTCGTGGCGCTTCTTCTCACCGCCGGAGAAGCCCTCGTTGACGTTGCGCTCGGCGAAGGAGGGGTCGATGTTGAGGCGCTCCATGGCCTCCTTGACCTCCTTCACCCAGGTGCGCAGCTTGGGGGCCTCGCCGCGGATGGCGGTGGCGGAGGAGCGCAGGAAGTTGGAGACCGAGACGCCGGGGACCTCGACCGGGTACTGCATGGCGAGGAACAGGCCGGCGCGGGCGCGCTCGTCGACGGACATCGCGAGGACGTCCTCGCCGTCGAGGGTGACGGTGCCGCTGGTGATCGTGTACTTCGGGTGACCCGCGAGGGAGTAGGCGAGGGTCGACTTGCCCGAGCCGTTGGGGCCCATGATGGCGTGCGTCTCGCCCTGCTTCACAGTGAGGTCGACGCCCTTGAGGATCTCCTTGGTGGAGTTGTCGGCCTCGACGGTGACGTGCAGGTCTCGGATTTCAAGCGTTGCCATGGGTGCCTCAGGACTCCTGGGTGAGGGAGACGAGTACGTCGTCCCCTTCGATCTTTACGGGGTATACGGGGACAGGGCGCGTCGCGGGTAGGCCGGACGGCTTGCCGGTGCGGAGGTCGAAGCTGGAGCCGTGCAGCCAGCACTCGATCTGGCAGTCCTCCACCTCGCCCTCGGAGAGGGAGACGTTCGCGTGCGAGCAGATGTCGTAGATCGCGAACACCTCACCCTCGGTACGGACGACCGAGACCGGCGTGCCTTCGAGTTCTACCCGTTTCGGGGTGTCCTCCTCCAGCTCGCTCAGTCCGCAGACGCGTACGAACCTCGACGGGTCAGTCATCCGACCGCCGCCTCCAGCTCTTCCTCGATCTTCGCGATGAGGCGCTCCTCGATGTCGGCGACACCGATCTGCTGGACCAGCTCGGCGAAGAAGCCGCGGACGACGAGGCGGCGGGCCTCGTGCTCCGGGATGCCGCGGGCCATCAGGTAGAAGAGCTGCTCGTCGTCGAAGCGGCCGGTGGCGCTCGCGTGGCCGGCGCCGACGATCTCGCCGGTCTCGATCTCCAGGTTCGGCACGGAGTCGACGCGGGCGCCGTCGGTCAGAACCAGGTTGCGGTTCATCTCGTAGGTGTCCGTGCCCTCGGCCTTGGCCTCGATGAGGACGTCGCCGATCCACACCGCGTGCGCGTCGTCGCCTTGGAGCGCGCCCTTGTAGGCGACGTTGGACTTGCAGTGCGGGGTGTTGTGGTCGACCAGGAGGCGGTGCTCCTGGTGCTGGCCCTTGTCGGTGAAGTACAGGCCGAACAGCTCGGCCTCGCCGCCGGTGCCCGCGTACTGCACGCGCGGGTGGAGACGGACGAGGTCGCCGCCGAAGGTGACGACCACGGACTTGAAGCTCGCGTCCCGGCCCACCAGCGCGTTGTGCTGGCCGACGTGCACGGCCTTCTCGTCCCAGTCCTGGATGGAGACGACGGTCAGCTTGGCGCCGTCGCCCAGGATGTAGTCGACGTTGGCGGCGAGCACGGCGTCACCGGTGTGGTCGATGACGACGACGGCCTCGGCGAAGTTGCCCAGCTCGACGACCTGGTGGCCGTAGGCGACCCCGCCCTCGCCGTGCACGGCGATGCGGATCGGGGTCTCGAGCACCATCTCCTTGGGGACGGTCACGACCGAGGCCTTCTCGAAGGCCGAGTACGCCTGGGCGGCGACGCGGTCCACGGGGGTGCCCGCCTTGCCGAGCCGGGCGTCGTCGCGCCCGACCGTCTCGACGGTGACGCCCTCGGGGGCCTCGACCGCTACCTTCACACCGGTTCCGTTGGCCACCGCGGTGCCGTCGTGCAGCCCGCGCAGCCGCTCCAGCGGCGTGAACCGCCACTCCTCCTCGCGGCCGTGCGGAACTGGGAAGTCCGCCACGTCGAAGGACGGGGGCGCGCTCATGCGCGTGGCGACGGTCGACTCGGCGGCCACCGCGATGGATCCGGCGGTGGTGGACCCCACCGGGATGTTCTGAGCCTCAGCCATGGCTGTCGTGTTGCTCTCTTCCTACGTCAATGAGTCTTCAGGCTGCTGTCGGAGCGGGGGCCGGGTCAGCCGACCGCGCCCTCCATCTGCAGCTCGATCAGCCGGTTGAGCTCCAGCGCGTACTCCATGGGCAGCTCCTTGGCGATCGGCTCGACGAAGCCGCGCACGATCATCGCCATCGCCTCGAACTCGGAGAGACCGCGGCTCATCAGGTAGAAGAGCTGGTCCTCGGAGACCTTGGAGACGGTCGCCTCGTGGCCCATGGACACGTCGTCCTCGCGGACGTCGACGTACGGGTAGGTGTCGGAACGCGAGATCGTGTCGACCAGCAGCGCGTCACAGAGCACGTTGGACTTCGAGCCCGCGGCGCCCTCGCCGATCTCGACCAGGCCGCGGTACGAGGTACGGCCGCCGCCGCGCGCCACCGACTTGGAGACGATGTTGGACGAGGTGTTCGGCGCCATGTGGACCATCTTGGAACCGGCGTCCTGGTGCTGGCCCTCGCCCGCGAAGGCGATGGACAGGGTCTCGCCCTTGGCGTGCTCGCCCATCAGGTAGACGGCCGGGTACTTCATGGTGACCTTGGAGCCGATGTTGCCGTCGATCCACTCCATGGTCGCGCCCTCGTACGCCACGGCGCGCTTGGTGACCAGGTTGTAGACGTTGTTCGACCAGTTCTGGATGGTCGTGTAGCGGCAGCGGGCGTTCTTCTTGACGATGATCTCGACGACCGCGGAGTGCAGCGAGTCCGACTTGTAGATCGGGGCCGTACAACCCTCGACGTAGTGCACGTAGGCGCCCTCGTCGACGATGATCAGCGTCCGCTCGAACTGGCCCATGTTCTCGGTGTTGATCCGGAAGTAGGCCTGGAGCGGGATCTCGACGTGCACGCCCTTCGGCACGTAGATGAAGGAGCCGCCGGACCACACGGCCGAGTTCAGCGAGGCGAACTTGTTGTCGCCGACCGGGATGACGGTCCCGAAGTACTCCTTGAAGAGCTCCGGGTGCTCCTTCAGCGCCGTGTCGGTGTCGAGGAAGATGACGCCCTGCTCCTCCAGGTCCTCGCGGATCTGGTGGTAGACGACCTCGGACTCGTACTGGGCGGCGACACCCGCGACGAGGCGCTGCTTCTCCGCCTCCGGGATGCCCAGCTTGTCGTACGTGTTCTTGATGTCCTCGGGCAGGTCCTCCCAGGACTCCGCCTGCTTCTCCGTGGAGCGCACGAAGTACTTGATGTTGTCGAAGTCGATGCCCGACAGGTCCGAGCCCCACGTCGGCATGGGCTTCTTCTCGAAGAGCCGCAGGCCCTTGAGACGGAGCTTGGTCATCCACTCCGGCTCGGACTTCTTCGCGGAGATGTCCCGGACGACGTCCTCGTTCAGGCCGCGCTTGGCAGAGGCACCGGCCTCGTCGGAGTCGGCCCAGCCGAATTCGTAGTTGCCCAGGCCCTCGAGCTCAGGGTGAGCAGTCTCCGTGGGGAGAGTCATGCGGGGTTCCTCCCGGCCGTGCTTGCAGATGCGTTCTGGGTGGTGGAAGTTTTCGGGGTCTTCGGAATGAAGGTGGTGCAGACACCGTCGCCGTGCGCGATGGTGGCCAGCCGCTGTACGTGAGTACCGAGCAACTCGGCGAAAAATTCCGTCTCGGCCTCGCACAGTTGCGGAAACTGCTCGGCGACATGGGCGACCGGGCAGTGGTGCTGGCACAACTGCTCGCCGGTGGGGGCGCTGCGCGCCGTAGCAGCGTACCCGTCCACGCTCAGGGCCTTGGCCAGCGCTTCCGTCCGCTCCTCGGGGGCGGCCGCCTCGACCGCCTTGCGGTACGCGCCTGCCTGGGCGGCGATCCGGGCGCGGGCGAAGGCGGCGACCGCCTCGCTGCCGCCCTCCCGCTCGGCGATCCAGCGCAGCGCGTCGACGGCGAGCTTGTCGTACGACTGGTCGAAGGCGTCCCGGCCGCAGTCGGTCAGGGCGAACACCTTGGCGGGCCGGCCGCGCGTCCGCGCTCCGTAGACCCGCTGCTCGCGCGCCTCGACAACATCGTCGGTGACCAGCGCATCCAGATGCCGCCGTACGGCCGCCTGGGTGAGTCCGAGCCGTCCGGCGAGTTCGGCGACGGTCGACGGGCCGTGGTCCAGGATGGACCGCGCGACCCGGTTGCGCGTCGAGCGCTCCCCGGTCGCGAGCTCCTCCTGAGGGGCCCCCGTGGGGATCTCCCGAGCCTCGCCGACGTTTTTCACAACGCCATTGTTGCGTAATTCCTCAGAGCGTGACAAGCGGCGTCCGGATCGGCGGCTGGTGCGCTGCGTCACTTAGGCATACCTAAGCTGACCTGCGAAAACGATCATTGATCGATCAGATCGAGCAGTTCTCGCACCCGCCCGACCGAGGGACCGGGCCCCTTACCTAGACTCTGGACCCATGCGAAGTGAGCCCGTGCTCCAGGTCCAGGCCTTGGTGAAGCGGTACGGCGACAAGACCGCGGTGAACGGCCTCGACCTGGTGGCCGGGGCGGGCGTCACCGCCGTTCTCGGACCCAACGGCGCCGGCAAGACGACCACCGTCGAGATGTGCGAGGGGTACCGCAGGCCGGACTCCGGCACCGTGCGCGTCCTGGGCCTCGACCCGGTGCGGCAGACCCGCGAGCTGCACCCGCGGATCGGCGTGATGCTCCAGTCCGGCGGCGTCTACTCCGGTGCCCGCGCGGACGAGATGCTCCGCCACGTGGCCCGGCTGCACGCGCACCCGCTGGACGTGGACGCGCTGATCGAACGCCTCGGCCTCGGCAGCTGCGGCCGGACCTCCTACCGTCGCCTCTCCGGCGGCCAGCAGCAGCGGCTCGCGCTGGCGATGGCCGTGGTCGGGCGCCCGGAACTGGTGTTCCTGGACGAGCCGACCGCCGGCCTCGACCCGCAGGCCCGCCGCGCCACCTGGGATCTCGTACGGGATCTGAAGGAGGACGGCGTCTCCGTGATCCTCACGACCCACTACATGGACGAGGCCGAGCAGCTCGCGGACGACGTCGCGATCATCGACGGGGGCAGGGTCATCGCCCAGGGCTCCCCCGAGGAGCTGTGCCGCGGCGGCGCCGAGAACACCCTGCGCTTCACCGGCCGCCCCGGCCTCGACGTCGGCTCGCTGCTCAAGGCACTCCCCGCGGACTGCGCGGCCGCCGAGCTGACGCCGGGCTCGTACCGGGTGGCCGGCAAGGTCGATCCCCAGCTGCTGGCGACGGTGACCTCGTGGTGCGCACAGCACGGGGTGATGCCGGACCGGATCTCGGTGGAACGGCACACCCTGGAGGACGTTTTTCTCGAGCTGACCGGCAAGGAGCTGCGCTCGTGACGATCACGGCCGACAAGGGCACGTACGCGCCGAAGCCCGGCGCCGCCCCGCTCTCCCGCATGATCATGGCGCAGGCGGCGCTGGAGACGAGGATGCTGCTGCGCAACGGCGAGCAGCTGCTGCTGACTGTGATCATCCCGACGCTGCTGCTCGTCCTGTTCAGTGCGGTCGACATCATCGACACCGGTACCGGCAAGGCCGTCGACTTCGTCGCCCCCGGCATCCTCGCGCTCGCCGTGATGTCGACGGCGTTCACGGGCCAGGCCATCGCGACGGGCTTCGAACGCCGCTACGGCGTGCTCAAGCGGCTCGCCTCCTCGCCGCTGCCGCGCTGGGGGCTGATGACGGCGAAGACAGCGTCGGTCCTGGTCACCGAGGTCCTCCAGGTGCTCCTGGTGACGGTGATCGCCTTCGCGCTGGGCTGGTCGCCGCAGGGCAACCCCCTCGCCGTCCTCCTCCTGCTGATCGTCGGCACGGCGGCCTTCTCGGGCCTCGGCCTGCTGATGGCCGGAACCCTGAAGGCGGAGGCCACCCTGGCCGCCGCGAACCTGGTCTTCCTGCTGCTGCTCGTCGGCGGCGGGGTGATCGTCCCGCTGGACAAGTTCCCGGACGCCGCGCAGAGCGTGCTGGGTCTGCTGCCCATCTCGGCGCTGTCGGACGGCCTGCGGGACGTGCTCCAGCACGGGGCCGGCATGCCGTGGGGCGATCTCGGGATCCTCGCCGCATGGGCGGTCGTGGGCCTAGCGGCGGCGGGGAAGTTCTTCCGCTGGGAGTGAGGGACGCGCCTCCCCGGGACCCCTCGTGAAAGCATGCACAAGCCCCCGCCTACGATGGTCGGCGTGCCAAACGTGACCCGCGCCGACGCAGCAGCCGCCGTGCGCAACCCCCTCGCTTTCATCGCCGCACGCTGGACCCCGACACCCCGGACGGTTCAGCGGGCGGCCCTCGCCGCGCTCGTCATGTCGGTGGTCATCGTGGTCACCGGCGGCGCGGTACGGCTGACCGGCTCGGGCCTCGGCTGCCCGACCTGGCCCAAGTGCACCGCCGACTCCCTGACCGCCACCCGGGAGATGGGCCTGCACGGCGTCATCGAGTTCGGCAACCGCATGCTCGCCTACGTGCTGTGCGCCGCGGTCGGCTGGGCGATCATCGCCGCGCGCTCCGAAAAGCCCCGTCGACGCAGCCTGACCCGGCTGGGCTGGGCGCAGTTCTGGCTCGTCATGGGCAACGCGGTGCTCGGCGGCATCGTCGTGCTCGTGGGCCTCAACCCGTACACGGTCGCGGCCCACTTCCTCCTGTCCTCGGTCCTGATCGCGGTCGCCACGGTGATGTGGCGGCGCACCCGGGAGGGCGACGAGGTGCCGCGTCCGCTGGTCGGCAAGGTCGTGCAGCAACTGGTGTGGGTCCTGGTCGGCGTCACCGCCGCGCTGATCGCGGTCGGCACGGTGGTCACCGGCACGGGTCCGCACGCGGGCGACTCCAGCGAAGTGCCGCGCATGGCCCTGCCGATGGGCATGACCTGGGAGGACGTCAGCAAGGTGCACGCCGTCCTGGCCTGGATCGTGGTGACGCTGACCTTCGCCCTGTGGTTCGTCCTCAAGGCGGTCGACGCCCCCAAGGGTCCGTTGAACCGCACGCGTGACCTGTTCCTGATCCTGCTCGCCCAGGGCGCCATCGGCTACGTCCAGTACTTCACGGACCTCCCCGAGGTGCTGGTCGGCGCGCACATGTTCGGCTCGTGCCTGGTGTGGATCGGCGCGGTGCTCGTGCTGCTGTCGCTGCGTGAACGCGGTCCGCTCGCCCAGGCCGACGACGTTTCGGCCCCGGCGACTCAGGCGTACGCCGCCACCAGCGCGTCGATGGCCGGCCCCAGGTAGCTCCTGGTCAGTTCGCCCCGCCGGACCGTCCACTGCTCGGCGGGCGGGGCGGGATCCCCGTAGCGCCGCCGACGGATGTCCTCGACCACCTCGACGGGCGCCCCGAGAGCGGGCAGCACTTCCAGGGCCTCCCGCTTGGAGATCAGACGGCCCTCCCGCAGGGTGACGCTCGCGCGGGCGAAGGTCGTCAGGCCCACGTCCACCCAGGCGTCCTGCGTCCACGGCCGGGCCTTGCGCACCACCGGCCGCCAGAACTCCCGCTGGTCGCGTACGACGAAATCGTTGAGCTCCCGGTCCGACACGGGTGGCAGCAGGCCCGTCGGCGGCGCCCCGTGCAGAACCCGGCCGAAGGTGTGCAGTTCGCGGCGGGTGACGGGGGTGACCGGCCGATGCATCAACTGACGCTGAGCCCAGGTCAGATGCGGTCGCCCGGAGTCGTCGAAGGCGTCGGGAGTGAGATAGCTGCAGTGCAGCCTGTCGGCGAGCGGCTCGGCGCGCAGTCGGTTGTGCAGCACCGCCACACGCCACACGGCGCTCGGCATCAACGGCCCCGGCACCACCGCGATCAGGTCGAGGTCACTGCGGCCCTCCTGGTAGTCGCCACCGGCGAGCGAGCCGTGCGCCCAGACGGCGGCGGGGGCGAGAGCCCCGAGCTCGGTGAGAAAACGGTCGAGTAACGCGGCAGTCGGCATGCGCCCAGTCTGGACACCTCACTCCAGCCCGTACACCCTGCGCGCGTTCCCCGCCGCGATCAGCCCGGCGACCCGCTGCGCGTCCTCCAGCGACCAGGCGCCCTCGGCCACCCAGCTTCCCAGCACCCGTCCCAGGGCCTCCCGGAACAGGCGCGCCCCCACCACGTGCAGCTCGGGCAGCCCCTGGGCGCCGCTGGAGAAGAGGATCTTGCCGAAGGGGGCCAGCTCCAGGATCTCGGCGAGGACGGTCGCGGCCCGGGCGCCGGTACGCACCAGGGCTGCGCCCGAGTCGGCGTAGACATGCGGGAAGACGCCGGCGAGGTGGGCGGCGTGGCGGTGGTACGGGTAGCCGTGCAGCAGGACCAGGTCGGTGCCCAGGCCCGCCGTCGCCCGCACGAAGTCGGTGAGCAGCACCGGATCCGTACGGTCGATGCGCAGTCCCGGCTCACCGAGCCCCGCGTGCAGTTGGAGCGGCCGGCCGGAGGCGACCGCGATCCACAGCAGGTGCCGTAGCAGCACCGGGTCGCTCAGCTCCCCGCCCACCCGGCGTGCGGCCAGCCAGCGGCCCGCCGCGCCCCGTACCTCGCCCGGCCCCGGCGGCTCGGGCGCCAGCGCGAGGCCGTGCCGCACGCCCGCCACGGACGTGAAGGCGACGGCGTTCGCGGCGGCTCCGTGCACCGACTCGGCGAGGTTGGCGAGGAACGACTCGACGGTGCCGGAGGTGTCGGCGACCTGCTCGGCCAGCAGCTCCAGGCGAACGATCTCACGCGCCTCGGCGGTCGAGGCGGAGGCCATCTCGGCGGGGCCGGTGAGGTCGCCGGGCAGCCCGGTGTCGACCAGATATGTGGTGATTCCGCTGCCGCGCAGCAGACGCCGGACCGCATCCGGTACGCCGAGTTCGCGACGCCGGGCGAGATAGCGGGCGGGCGGGCAGTGCGGCTCCAGGCCGAGCAGCGGGGGGCACCATCTCCGTACGGCGAAGCCGGTCTGGGTGTCGAAGAGGGTGGTGCCGGGGGCGGGTGGGCCCTCGGTGCGGGACAGCTGGGCCTCGAAGGTGCCGAGGCCCAGCTCTGTTGTCAGGACGCCGTGGCAGTACTGGTCCACCAGGGACGACGTTTCGATCATCCGGGCTCCCCCGTGAGTGGACGCTGCGCTTGCTCTACAGGGTCCTAACGGGTGAACCGGCGATTTGGTGTTGCGGGAGGGGGAGGGTGGCTCAGGCTGTTCGGCGACTGCGGGCCGTCTTGGGCTTGTCGCGCCCACGCGGCGGAGCCGCATATGTCACAGCCCCGCGCCCCTTAGGCGGCGTTGTTCAGCCGCCTACCTGGATGCCCGCCATGCGCTTCCACTCGTACGAGCCCGTCTTCACCTTCGCCGCGAACTCGCCGTCGAAAGCCTCGTGGACGGTGATCCCCGACTTCTGCACGGCCTGCTCCGCAATCGCGTACGTGGGGGCCACCAGGTCGCCCCAGCCGCCGTCCTCGCCCACCAGGACGATGCGGGCACCGCGGTCGCCGATGTACGCGACCTGGCCCTCGGCGCCGCCGTGGGCCTTGGCGAAGGCGTTGATCTGCTTGGCGAGCCGGGCCACCTTGCGCTCGGCCTTCGCGTCAACCTGCTGCGTGTCTTCCATGGCCAGGATGCTACCGGCGAGTAGACCAGACGGAAAGGGACGGCTACCGCAGGAAGGGATCCACCGCCACCGCCACGAACAGCAGTGACACATAGGTGATGGACCAGTGGAACAGGCGCATCTCCTTGAGCTTGGCGCCCGTGACCTCGGCTTGGGCGCGCGCCTGCAGCGCGTGGGCCTCCCACAGCCACCAGCCGCCCGTCACCAGGGCCACCACCGTGTAGAACCAGCCGGTGTAGCCGAGCGGCTGCAGGAGCAAGGACGCACCGACCATCACCCAGCTGTAGAGGACGATCTGCCGGGCGACCACCTTGTTCGAGACGACGACCGGAAGCATCGGCACGCCCACGCGCGCGTAGTCGTCCTTCACCTTCATCGACAGCGGCCAGTAGTGCGGCGGCGTCCAGAAGAAGATGACGAGGAAGAGGATGGCGGCGGCGTACGACAGGGAGTTCGTGACCGACGACCAGCCGATGAGGACGGGCATGCAGCCCGCGATGCCGCCCCACACGATGTTCTGCGACGTACGCCGCTTCAGGATCATCGTGTAGACGACGACGTAGAACAGCAGCGCGCCGAGCGACAGCCACGCGGACAGCCAGTTGACGAGCAGTCCGAACCAGAGCGTGGAGACGACGGCGAGGGTGATGCCGAAGACGAGGCCCTCTCGCGGGGAGACCATGCCGGTGACCAACGGCCGCTGCGAGGTGCGGTCCATGAGCGCGTCGATGTCACGGTCGATGTACATGTTCAGCGCGTTGGCGCCACCCGCGGACAGATAGCCGCCGATGCAGGTCGCGAGTACCAGCCAGAGGTCCGGCACACCCTGCTCGGCGAGGAACATCACCGGGACCGTGGTGATGAGCAGAAGCTCGATGATCCGCGGCTTGGTCAGCGCCACGAACGCCTTCACACGGGCCCCGAACGGCCGGTGGGTCGGGCTCGTCCCGGTTACTCCCGCAGGACGGGATTCAACGGCCGTCACGCACACCCCTGACAGAGACATCCCAGCAAGCCTCCCCGTGTGAAGTCCCGGTAAAGGCTCGCGCGTACCACGCCACTGTAGACGTTGCCCATACCTCGGCCTTCGCGGGGGTGGGTCGTGTTGGGCGGCGTGCTCAGGGGTGCATGTCGGGGGCCGATTGAGCAGTCGGATGAGCGGCTCCGTATTCATCTGCCGAATGCGGAATGGCCCGGTCGGGGGGCGGATCCCCCCGACTCCCGGCAGTCTGGAATGACGCGAGAAAACGCACGTTCTTACGGGGGTAGGCTCGACAACGGCCGGTGGGCGCGATGTACACCGGCAGCCGGTGTACGTCCAGGTCACCGGCCTTCGACATGTGGAGAGGAGCCCTGACCCAGGGTGAGCACCAAGCCGACCACCACAGACCTCGAGTGGACCGAGCTGGACCAGCGGGCCGTCGACACCGCCCGTGTCCTGGCCGCCGATGCCGTACAGAAGGTCGGCAACGGCCATCCGGGTACGGCGATGAGCCTCGCACCGGCCGCTTACACCCTCTTCCAGAAGGTGATGCGGCACGACCCGGCGGACGCCGACTGGGTTGCGCGGGACCGTTTCGTGCTGTCCGCCGGACACTCGTCCCTGACCCTCTACACCCAGCTGTACCTGGCCGGCTTCGGCCTGGAGCTGGACGATCTGAAGGCCTTCAGGACGTGGGGGTCGAAGACCCCGGGCCACCCCGAGTACGGCCACACCGTGGGCGTCGAGACCACCACCGGCCCGCTCGGCCAGGGTGTCGCCAATGCGGTGGGCATGGCGATGGCCGCCCGCTACGAGCGCGGTCTGTTCGACCCGGACGCCCCGCAGGGCGCGTCCCCGTTCGACCACTTCATCTACTGCATCGCCGGTGACGGCTGTCTCCAGGAGGGCATCTCCGCCGAGGCCTCCTCCCTCGCGGGCCACCAGAAGCTGGGCAACCTGATCCTGCTGTGGGACGACAACCACATCTCGATCGAGGGCGACACGGAGACCGCGGTCTCCGAGGACACCGTCAAGCGCTACGAGGCGTACGGCTGGCACGTGCAGCGCGTTGCTCCGAAGCCGGACGGCGACCTCGACCCGCACGCCCTCTACAACGCGATCGAGGAGGCCAAGAAGGTCACGGACCGGCCGTCCTTCATCGCGATGCGCTCGATCATCGCCTGGCCCGCCCCGAACGCGCAGAACACCGAGGCCGCCCACGGCTCGGCGCTCGGCGACGAGGAGGTCGCGGCCACCAAGCGCGTCCTCGGCTTCGACCCGGAGCAGTCCTTCGAGGTGTCCGACGAGATCCTCGGCCACACCCGCAAGGCCGTCGACCGCGGGCGTCAGGCCAAGGCCGAGTGGGAGAAGTCCTTCCAGGAGTGGCGCAACAACAATCCCGAGCGCGCCGCCGAGTTCGACCGCATCAGCAAGGGTGAGCTGCCCACCGGCTGGGAGGAGAAGCTCCCGGTCTTCGAGCCGGGCAAGGGCGTCGCCACGCGTGCCGCGTCCGGCAAGGTGCTGCAGGCGCTCGGTCCGGTCATCCCCGAGCTGTGGGGCGGCTCCGCCGACCTGGCCGGCTCGAACAACACCACGATCGACAAGACGTCGTCGTTCCTCCCGGCGGACAACCCGCTGCCGGAGGCCGACCCGTACGGCCGGACCGTCCACTTCGGCATCCGCGAGCACTCGATGGCCGCGGAGATGAACGGCATCGCCCTGCACGGCCACACCCGTATCTACGGCGGCACGTTCCTGGTGTTCTCCGACTACATGCGCAACGCCGTGCGCCTGTCGGCGCTGATGCACCTGCCGGTGACGTACGTGTGGACGCACGACTCCATCGGGCTCGGCGAGGACGGCCCCACCCACCAGCCCGTCGAGCACCTGGCCTCGCTGCGTGCGATCCCGGGTCTGAACGTGGTCCGTCCGGCGGACGCCAACGAGACGGCGATCGCCTGGCGCGAGATCCTCAGGCGCTACACCAAGGAGTTCGGCAAGGGCGCCCCGCACGGCCTCGCGCTGACCCGCCAGGGCGTGCCGACGTACGAGCCGAACGACGATGCGGCGAAGGGCGGTTACGTCCTGTTCGAGGCCGAGGGCGGCGAGCCCGAGGTCATCCTGATCGCGACCGGTTCCGAGGTGCACGTCGCCGTCGAGGCGCGCGAGCAGCTCCAGGCCGACGGCGTGCCCACGCGGGTGGTGTCCATGCCGTCCGTGGAGTGGTTCGAGGAGCAGGACCAGGGGTACCGGGACAGCGTCCTGCCACCGTCCGTGAAGGCCCGTGTCGCGGTCGAGGCCGGTATCGGTCTCACCTGGCACAAGTACGTCGGGGACGCCGGTCGCATCGTTTCCCTGGAGCACTTCGGTGCGTCGGCCGACGGCAAGGTCCTTTTCCGCGAGTTCGGCTTCACTGCCGAGAACGTGGCCGCGGCGGCCCGGGAATCGATCGCCGCCACTCAGCGCTGACGCTCGTATAACGACACGTAGGAGATGCAATTTCCATGACAGACGCACTGAAGCGCCTCTCCGATGAAGGCGTCGCGATCTGGCTGGACGACCTGTCGCGCAAGCGGATCACGTCCGGCAACCTCGCCGAGCTGATCGACCAGCAGCACGTCGTGGGCGTCACCACCAACCCGACCATCTTCCAGAAGGCGATCAGCAGTGGCGACGGTTACGAGCAGCAGCTCGAGGACCTCGCCGCCCGCAAGGTCACCGTCGACGAGGCCGTCCGCATGATCACCACGGCGGACGTCCGGGACGCCGCCGACATCCTGCACCCGGTGTTCGAGGCGACCGGCGGCAAGGACGGCCGGGTGTCGATCGAGGTCGACCCGCGTCTCGCCCACAACACCAAGGCGACGATCGCCGAGGCCCGGCAGCTGGCCTGGCTGGTGGACCGGCCGAACACCCTGATCAAGATCCCGGCCACCAAGGCGGGCCTGCCGGCGATCACCGAGACGATCGGCAACGGCATCAGCGTCAACGTCACGCTGATCTTCTCGCTGGAACGCTACCGCGAGGTCATGGACGCCTACCTCGCCGGCCTGGAGAAGGCCAAGGAGAAGGGCCTCGACCTCTCCCTGATCCACTCGGTGGCGTCCTTCTTCGTGTCCCGGGTGGACACCGAGATCGACAAGCGGATCGACGCGCTCGGCACGCCCGAGGCCAAGGCGCTGCGCGGCAAGGCCGCCGTCGCCAACGCACGGCTCGCCTACCAGGCGTACGAGGAGGTCTTCGGCTCGGACCGCTGGAGCGCGCTGGAGAGCGCGGGCGCGAACAAGCAGCGTCCGCTGTGGGCGTCGACCGGTGTGAAGGACAAGGCGTACAAGGACACCATGTACGTCGACGACCTGGTCGCGCCGAACACCGTGAACACCATGCCGGAGGCCACCCTGCTGGCCACCGAGGACCACGGTCAGATCACCGGCAACACCGTCGCCGGTACCTACGAGCAGGCCCGTGCCGATCTGGACGCGGTCGAGCGGCTCGGAATCAAGTACGACGACGTCGTCCAGCTGCTGGAGGACGAGGGCGTCGAGAAGTTCGAGGCGTCCTGGAACGACCTGCTGGCGTCGACCGAGGCCGAACTCAAGCGCCTCGCCCCTTCGGAGGGCTGAAACCTTGTCGAGCAGCAACCCGCTGCGTGACCCCGCAGACCGACGGCTCCCGCGTATCGCGGGGCCGTCGGGCCTGGTCATTTTTGGCGTCACTGGCGATTTGTCACGAAAGAAGCTGATGCCCGCGGTGTACGACCTCGCCAACCGGGGTCTGCTGCCGCCGGGCTTCTCGCTGGTCGGGTTCGCCCGCCGCGAGTGGCAGAACGAAGACTTCGCGCAGGAGGTCCACGACGCAGTCAAGGAGCACGCCCGGACGCCGTTCCGCGAGGAGGTCTGGCAGCAGCTCATCCAGGGCATGCGCTTCGTCCAGGGCACCTTCGACGACGACGACGCCTTCGACCGGCTGCGCGGCACGATCGAGGAGCTGGACAAGGCGCAGGGCACGGGCGGCAACTTCGCCTTCTACCTGTCGGTGCCGCCACGGTCCTTCCCGGTGGTCATCCAGCAGCTGAAGAAGCACGGTCTTGCCGACCAGCGGGGCGGCTCCTGGCGGCGCGCGGTCATCGAGAAGCCGTTCGGCCACGACCTGAAGTCGGCCGAGGAGCTCAACAAGGTCGTGCACGAGGTCTTCGCCCCGGACCAGGTCTTCCGCATCGACCACTACCTGGGCAAGGAGACCGTCCAGAACATCCTGGCGCTGCGCTTCGCCAACACGATGTTCGAGCCGATCTGGAACCGGTCCTTCGTCGACCATGTGCAGATCACGATGGCCGAGGACATCGGCATCGGCGGCCGGGCCGGCTACTACGACGGCATCGGCGCCGCCCGTGACGTCATCCAGAACCACCTGCTGCAGCTGATGGCGCTGACCGCGATGGAGGAGCCCGCCTCCTTCGACGCGGACGCGCTGGCAGCGGAGAAGACCAAGGTGCTCGGCGCCGTGCGGCTGCCGAAGGACCTGGGCCGCGACACCGTCCGCGGTCAGTACGCGGCCGGCTGGCAGGGCGGCGCGAAGGTCATCGGATATCTCGACGAGGACGGCATCGACGCCCAGTCGAAGACCGACACCTACGCCGCGATCAAGCTGGAGATCGACAACCGCCGCTGGGCGGGCGTCCCCTTCTATCTGCGCACCGGCAAGCGCCTCGGCCGCCGCGTGACGGAGATCGCGGTCGTCTTCCAGCGCGCCCCGCACTCCCCCTTCGACACGACGGCCACCGAGGAGCTGGGCCAGAACGCGATCGTCATCCGCGTCCAGCCCGACGAGGGCGTCACCGTCCGCTTCGGCTCCAAGGTGCCCGGCACCTCGATGGAGATCCGGGACGTCTCCATGGACTTCGCGTACGGCGAGTCCTTCACGGAGTCCAGCCCGGAGGCGTACGAGCGGCTCATCCTGGACGTCCTGCTCGGCGACTCGAACCTCTTCCCGCGCACCGAGGAGGTCGAGCTGTCCTGGAAGATCCTCGACCCGATCGAGGAGTACTGGGACGGCAACGGCAAGCCCGCGCAGTACCCGGCGGGAACGTGGGGTCCCGTCGAGGCGGACGACATGCTCGAACGAGACGGACGGAGCTGGCGCCGGCCATGAAGATAGACCTCACCGACACCACCGCCAGCAAGATCAACAAGGCGCTCGTGCAGGGCCGCCGCGCCATCGGCACACCCGCCGTCGGCATGGTCCTCACCCTGGTCATCGTCACCGACGAGGAGAACGCCTACGACGCCCTGAAGGCCGCGAACGACGCCTCGCACGAGCACCCCTCGCGCACCCTCGTCGTCATCAGGCGCGTCTCGCGCTCGCCGCGCGACCGCACGAAGTCCCGCCTGGACGCCGAGGTCCGGGTGGGCGCCGACGCGGGCACCGGCGAGACGGTCGTGCTGCGGCTGTACGGCGATGTGGCCGACCATGCCCAGTCGGTCGTCCTGCCGCTGCTGCTGCCCGACGCCCCCGTGGTCGTCTGGTGGCCGGTGAACGCGCCCCTCGATCCGGCGCAGGACCCCCTCGGTGCGCTGGCCCAGCGCCGGGTCACCGACTCGTACGCGGCCGAGCAGCCGGTGCGGGACCTGGCCGCCCGCGCCAAGACCTACACCCCCGGTGACACGGACCTGTCGTGGACCCGCATCACGCCCTGGCGCTCGATGCTGGCCGCCGCCCTGGACCAGGTGGACTGCGAGGTCAAGGGCGTCGAGGTGGAGGGCGAGGAGTTCAACCCGAGCTGTGAGCTGCTGGCGATGTGGCTCGCGGACCGGCTGGACGTCCCCGTCAAGCGCTCGCTGTCCTCCGGCCCCGGTCTCACGGCGGTCCGCATGGACACCGACTGCGGTGCGATCATGCTCGACCGCGCGGACGGCTCCCTGGCGACCCTGTCCATCCAGGGGCAGCCGGACCGTGCGGTGGCGCTCAAGCGCCGGGAGACGGCCGAGCTGATCGCGGAGGAGCTGCGGCGGCTGGACCCGGACGACACCTACGCGTCGGCGCTGCGGTACGGCGTGGACCGGCTGAACCCGTCGAACGGCAAGGCCGCGGAGGCGGGGCCGCCGGCCAAAGGAGCAGCAGTCGCGGTCCCGGCTCCCGTCGAGACGGCTGCGAAAGCTCCCGCGAAGGACGCGGCGGCGCCGGCACCGGTGAAGAAGGCGGCGGCGAAGTGAACACTCCCCAACTCGTGGTCCACCACGACAAGGAGCTGATGGCGCAGGCCGCCGCGGCCCGGCTGATCACGAAGATCGTGGACGCCCAGGCCTCGCGCGGCAGCGCGTCCGTCGTGCTGACCGGCGGCCGCAACGGCAACGGCCTGCTGGCCGCGCTGGCCGCCGCGCCCGCCCTGGACGCCATCGACTGGGGCCGCTTGGACCTCTGGTGGGGCGACGAGCGCTTCCTTCC
>NZ_JBQQCE010000720.1:0-3303 GCF_052245645.1 Streptomyces sp. KR55
CGCTCGCGACGCCCGCGATGAGGAACGAGACGAGCACCGCCGGCCCCGCCGTGCCGTTGGCCACCGTGCCCGCGAGGGTGAAGATGCCCGCGCCGATGATGCCGCCGACGCCGATCGCGGTCAGTTGCCACAGGCCGAGGGATCGTTCGAGCTGGGTGCCCTCGACGACTTCCGTCTCCTCGATGTGCTCAATGGGTTTGCGGCGGAGAATCCCCTCGCCCAATCGGAGTCTGGCCATGCGCCTCACCTCTTCGCGATCGGCAACCGGCTGACCGCGGATCATGATGGCTCAGCCGCGTCCTCGAAGGAAGACGCCACGCACGCCCTACGGCACCACGGTCACCGGCCAGCGTCCCGCTTTCACCAGCTTCACCGCCACCGAGCCGACGAAGCGGTGACCGGCCTGCTCGGAGGCGCCCACCACGACCGCGTCCGCCTTCAGCTCGTCCGCCGCCTTGACCAGGCCGTTGTAGGGATCGCCACGGAAGGTGTGAAACTCCCAGCGCAGCTCGAATATCCCCTTCAGCCGCTCGGTGGCCTCCCGGATCTCCGTCACCAGGTTCTCGGCGATCGCGTCGGTCGTCGCCGCGACCGGCGCCCCGAGCGCCGCACCGGCCGCCATGACCGGCTGGACGTACACGATGGCGAGCAGGGCCTTCTGCCTGCGGGCCAGGCCCGCGGCGTACGCCGTCGCCCGCATCGAGGTGTCCGAGCCGTCGACGCCGACCAGGATGACCTTCGGGCCGTCCGTGCCGCGCTCGAACTGGTGCGAGTGCTGTTCCGTCACGGCTCGAGGCTATCGGAAGCCGCAGGTCCGGACGCCGGGCGGGAGGCGACGGGCGCCGCGGACGGGGTGTCATGGGCCGCACGGGTGTTTCCTGCCGCCGCTGCGGTGTTGCTGAGATGCGCCGGGCGTGGGCCGGGCGACTGATGAGTCATGAAGAAGGATCAGTTGCTCACGCGGCGCAGGGTGGTGCTGGGCGGCGCAGCCGCACTGGGAGCGGCCGGAACGGCCGGTCTGCTTGCCCTGGGCACCGACAGCGACCCGGTCACACCGCTTGCCCCCGCGGCGGGTCCCCCGGCGCGCCGCCCGCTCAAGCCCTCCGCCCACCGCCTCCAGCCCCTCGCCGGATACGGCCCTCCGGCCGCCTCCGGCCGGACCCCGGTACGCAGTGAACCTCTCCTGCGGGTGACCGGAATCGGCCGCACCATGGTGCTGACCTTCGACGACGGCCCCGACCCGCACTACACCCCGGACATCCTGAGCACCCTGCGGGCCTACGACGTCCGCGCCATGTTCTTCGTGTGCGGAGAGATGGTCGTCCACAACAAGGACCTGCTCGCCGAGATGGCCGAAGAGGGGCACGTCGTCGGCAACCACACCTGGTCCCACCCCCTGCTGACCGGGCTGACCCGTGGTCGGATCCGCTCCGAGATGGAGCGCACCAGCGAGATCATCGAGGAGGCGTACGGCGAGCGGCCCCGCTGGTTCCGCGCCCCCTACGGCGCCTGGAACCGGGCGGTCTTCCAACTCGGCGCCGAACTGGGCATGGAACCCCTCGCCTGGACCGTCGACTCCCTCGACTGGATCGAACCCGGCACCCGCACCATTGTCGACCGGGTGCGAAACGGCGCCGGCCCCGGTGTCGTGGTGCTCTCGCACGACTCCGGCGGAGACCGCTCACAGAGCGTGCGGGCGCTGCGCGACTATCTGCCACAGCTGCTGGACGCCGGCTACCACATCACCGTGCCACGCCGGTACCAGGTGTGAGGGGCGCGCGCCCGCACCGTCGGGGCCCGGTCAGCGGACCTCGACCATGCGGGCGAAGACGACCACGTTCCCGTCGTAGCCGTTCTGCTCGGAGAAACCGCCGCCGCAGGTGATGACCCGCAGCTCGGACGTGCCCTTGGAACCGTAGACCCGGTCGCCGGGGAAGTTGTTCTTCTCGAACACCTCGATGCTGTAGATCTCGAAAACGGCGGTCCTTCTGTCCTGCCGGGTGACCTCCACCCGATTCCCCCGCTTCAGCGATCCAAGACCGTAGAACACGGCGGGCCCCTGGTGGTTGTCGACATGGCCGACGATCACCGCGGTGCCCTTTTCGCCGGGGGCGACGGCACCGGTGAACCAGCCCGCCAGGTTGGCGTTCGCGGGCGGCGGCGCATCGACCCAGCCGGCCGCGTCCAGACCGACCGGCATCATGGGCGCGTTGACCTGGATGGCGGGAATCCTGACCCGGTCCGGTACGGAGTAGGGCAGCGGGGACGGGGCATTCGTGAAGGTGCCCGGGACGGTGCGGGCGTCCGAGGCCGCCGCCGACGCGGGCTGCGGCGGACCCACGTTGAACTCCCCCGAGCCGTTCCGGATGAGCGCGAGACCGGTCAGCAGGACAAGCGCTATCACGCCCCACGGGGCACGCTTCCTCGGCCGCACCTCCTCTTCGGCCGGCCCGAACTCGGAAACATACATTCGCCATCCCCTCTCGACGCGGCCGTCGCCACGTCATTTCGCGCATAGGAGAACGCTAAGTCCAGCGCGAGTCACAGGCGACGGGGCGGATACGAACGAGTGGCCCTGTGCGGCTTCCCGGTGCGCCATCCGAGTCGCCGCGAACAGGAATTTTTCGACGGCGCGTGACCTGCGGCAATATCCGATTGTGTGGTTTTCGCCCGGCGTGTCGCCTCACCAGGACGGACCATTGCCGAAATGCGGGCGCGTCCCCGGCAACTGAGGGTCTGTCTGGTAGACGCTTTCTCGCCGATCGACCGGGGACGGGTCCCGGGGCGTCTTCCGCGGAGGAAGACATGCGAACTCTACGTGCACTGGCGGCCTCTGCGGCTGCCGTCGCCGCCCTCGGGCTCGCCGCTCCCGCGGCCGTAGCCTGGGAAGACCCGAACGGCGGCGGGAACGGCGGCGGCTTCGGTGGGAACGGCGGCAACGGGGGCGACAACGGGAACGGCGGCGGCTTCGGGGGCAACGGGAACGACAACGGCGGCGGCAACGGCGGCGGCTTCGGGGGGAACGGCAACGGCGGCGGCTTCGGGGGCAACGGGAACGGGAACGGTGGCGGCTTCGGCGGTAACGGCGGCAATGGTGGCCATGGTAGGGGTGATGGCGGCGGCTTTGGCGGTAACGGTGGCAACGGTGGGGGTGGGGGCGGCTTCGGCGGAAACGGGAACGGCGGCGGATTCGGCGGGAACGGCGGGAACGGCGGGGGTGGTGGCGGCTTCGGAGGCAACGGAAACGGGAACGGCGGCGGCGGCTTCGGCGGTAATGGTGGCCATGGTGGGGGTGATGGCGGC
>NZ_JBQQCE010000721.1:0-3299 GCF_052245645.1 Streptomyces sp. KR55
GGCAAGAGCTGCGGTGTCTGTGGTGAGGCCGCGTCCGACCCGCTGCTCGCGTGTGTGCTGACGGGTCTGGGTGTCACCTCCCTTTCCATGGGTGCGGCGTCGATTCCTTATGTCCGGGCGACGCTGGCGAAGTACACGCTCGCGCAGTGCGAGCGCGCTGCGGCGGCTGCGCGGGCGGCGGACAGCGCCGAGGAGGCGCGCAGCGCGGCTCAGGCGGTCCTTTCCGGCGAGTAGGGCGAGCCGGCCACCGGCAGATCTTTTTCTGGGGCGCTCCACCTGCGGGTGGGGCGCCCCTTCGCCGTCAGGTGTTCAGTGGTGGTGCTCCGTGGTCGGTCCTCCATCCGGTCCCAGGTCGGGTGGTCCGCAGTAGTCGACGTCTGATTCCGGGGCGATGAGGTCTCCCGATTCGACGTCGGTGCAGTAGGCGTCGAAGACCTCGCCGGCGCTGAGGGGTTCGAGGCCGTCTCCGCGGAGGCGCCATCCGTAGATGCGGTCTGCGGTTCCGGGAGTGGTGGTCCGCATGACGAGTCCGCCGGGGGTCTGGGTGGCAATGCCCAGGGCCAGGACGGTGCTGAATTCGAGGGCTTCGGCCTCGTCGAGTCGCGTGGTGCCATCGGTGTCGTCTGCGTGGAGGACGGCGACGAGGGTCTCCGGCGTGGCTGAGACGCTGCACACGAGGTGCCGGTTGCCCGGCGGGGCCGTGTCGAGGATGCGGACGAGGAGGTTTGTGGCGCGGGCGAACGCGGCGCGGCCGAGGTCCTCGCCGCAGGTTGCGCAGGCGCCGAGGCGGGCCAGGAGCGTCGAGGCGTATTCCCAGGTCGCTTGCCGGACCGCTTCGTCGACGAGTACGGGAACCAGGTCGGTGAGGGTCTGGCCTTCGTAGGGAACGGTGGGGCCCGTGGCCGCCAGTTCCGCTGTGAAGCGGGTGCGGCTCGCCGGGATGTCGGGGGCGAGTCCCTGCTCCGCGCAGAACTCGGCGTACTCCCGTGGGTCGAAGAGGGCCACCGTGGTGTGGCTGCCCTGCGAGGCGCGTGTCCTGAGCAGGGATTCGACCTCCTGGAGGTAGGTCTTGTGGTCGTCGAAGGTGAAACTGCGGTAGCGCCGCATGGCTCGGAAGTCGTGTTCATCGGTCAGCAGGCCGATGGTGCCGGCGATTTCGCGGCGCAGGACGCGTCGCATGGTCTGGTGGTCGGTGTGCGCCATCTTTCCCCCTGTGCGCAGTCGATCAATTCTCACTCACAGTAACCGGCCGCACTGACAACGGTGTCCGAGATGGTCGATCGCTGACGAACAGCGCAGGTCACAGCGGGCATGGCCGGCTGGCGTGCTTCGGCCTCGGACGTCGACGTCGTGGTCGCTGAACGGGAGGCAGCCGTGCTTGATCGCTTGCGGTGCGGGGTGGTCAGGCTCGCTTGCGGCCCAGGTCCTCGTAGAAGTGGAGCAGCTCGAGGTTGTCGATGGAGCCGGGGTTGACAGCCTTGTCGAGGGGGGTGCCCTGGAGCAGGCGTTTGACCGGGACCTCGATGCGCTTTCCGGTGAGGGTGTGCGGGATTCCGGGCACCTCGATGATGTCGTCGGGGATGTGGCGCGGTGAGAGCTGCTCGCGGATGGTCTGCTTGATGCGGTTCACGAGGGTCTCGTCGAGGGTGGCTCCGGGGGCAAGGTGCACGAACAGGGGCATCCAGTAGCCGCCGTCGGGCTGTTCGATGCCGATGACGAGGGATTCCTTGATCTCGGGGAGGCGTTCCACGGCTTCGTAGATGTCGGCCGAGCCCATGCGCACGCCCTGCCGGTTGAGGGTGGAGTCGGAGCGGCCGTGGATGACCACGGAGCCTCGGGAGGTGACGGTGATCCAGTCGCCGTGGCGCCACACGCCGGGGTAGGTGTCGAAGTAGCTGTCGTGGTAGCGGCTGCCGTCCGGGTCGTTCCAGAAGTAGATCGGCATGGACGGCATGGGGTTGGTGACCACGAGCTCGCCGACCTCGTCGATCAGGGATGTGCCGCTCGGGTCCCAGGACTGCAGGTCGGTGCCCAGCCCGGGCGCCTGGAGTTCGCCGATGTACACGGGCAGGGTCGGTACGGCGCCTGCGAAGCAGGAGCACACGTCCGTGCCCCCACTGACGGAGGCGATCCACAGGTCGTCGCGGACCTCGTCGTGGAGCCAGCGGAATCCATCGGGGGGCAGGGGCGATCCGGTGGTGGCGACGCACTGCACTGTGGAGAGGTCGTAGTCCCGTGCGGGGTGCAGGTCTGCCTTGCGGCAGGCCATGACGTACGCGGCCGAGGTGCCGTAGAGGGTGGCTGCCGTGCGTTCGGCGACGCGCCACTGGGCGCCTGTGTCGGGGTAGCCGGGGCTGCCGTCGTAGAGGACGATCGTGGTGCCGGTCAGGAGGCCGGAGACGAGGAAATTCCACATCATCCAGCCGGTCGACGTGTACCAGAAGAAACGGTCCTCGGGGCCGAGGTCGCAGTGCAGGCCGAGCTGCTTGAGGTGTTCGACGAGGATGCCGCCCTGGGACTGGACGATGGCCTTGGGGAGGCCGGTCGTGCCGGAGGAATACAGCACCCACAGGGGGTGGTCGAAGGGGACCTGCTCGAAGTGCGGGTCGGTGTCCGCGCTCGTCAGGGCGGACCATTCCAGCACTCCGTCGGGTGCTTCCGTGCCCAGGAGGGGGATGTGCACGACGGCGCGCAGGGTGGGGAGCTCGCGGCGCAGCTCGGCGACGGTGTCCCGGCGGTCGTGCTGCTTGCCGCCGTAGCGGTAGCCATCGACGGTGAACAGGACCACCGGTTCGACCTGCTGGAAGCGGTCGAGGACGCTGCGGGCGCCGAAGTCGGGGGCGCAGGACGTCCAGACGCCGCCGACGGTGGCCGTGGCGAGGAGGGCCACGACGGCCTGCGGGATGTTCGGGAGGTAGCCGCTGACGCGGTCTCCTGGGCGGACACCGAGGGCGCGCAGTTCAGCGGCCAGGGAGCCGACCTGGCGGCGCAGCTCGGACCACGTGACCGGGCGCGGCTCGTGGGTCTCGTCGACGCACAGGAGGGCCGGTTCGTCCGGTCGGGTCGCGGCTGCGCGCAGGGCGTGCTCGGCGTAGTTCAGGGTCGCGTCGGGGAACCACTGCGCGCCGGGCATCGATCGATCACCGAGCACGCGCGCGTAGGGGGTCGAGAACCGAACGTCGAACCATTCGGTGACGGCTTCCCAGAACGTCTCGAGTTCGTCGACGGACCAGCGGTGCAGCGCGGCATAGCCGCCCTCGGACGGGGCACCGTGGTGCTCGGCTGCCCACGCCTGGAAC
>NZ_JBQQCE010000722.1:0-3298 GCF_052245645.1 Streptomyces sp. KR55
GGGTGCCGGTGAGGGACAGGCGGGTCTTGACCGGGTACTTGGTCAGCTCGGCGAGGATGTCGTCCATCGGCTGGTTGAGGTCGATGCGTACGACGTCACCGTCCTGCTCCAGGTGCTCGTCCGTCGTCTCCGGCAGGAAGCGTGCCGGGTCCGTCTCCAGCTGCTCCAGGAAGACGCCCTCGGCGGTGATCTTCGCGACCGCCTGGCGGTCGGCCGAGCAGGAGACCGCGATCGCGACCGGGCAGGACGCGCCATGCCGCGGCAGCCGGACGACCCGCACGTCATGGCAGAAGTACTTGCCGCCGAACTGCGCACCGATACCGATCTTCTGCGTCAGCTCGAAGACCTTCTCCTCCAGCTCCTTGTCCCGGAAGCCGTGGCCGAGCGGCGATCCCTCGGCGGGGATCTCGTCCAGGTAGTGCGCGGAGGCGTACTTCGCGGTCTTCAGTGCGTACTCCGCGCTCGTACCGCCGACGACGATCGCCAGGTGGTACGGCGGGCAGGCGGCCGTACCCAGCGAACGGATCTTCTCCTCCAGGAACTTCATCATGGAGGCCTCGTTCAGGACGGCCTTCGTCTCCTGGTAGAGGAAGGACTTGTTGGCGGAGCCGCCGCCCTTGGCCATGAACAGGAACTTGTAGGCGCCGCCGTCGGTCGCGTACAGCTCGATCTGCGCCGGGAGGTTGGAGCCGGTGTTCTTCTCCTCCCACATGGTGAGCGGAGCCATCTGCGAGTAGCGGAGGTTCAGCTTCGTGTACGCGTCGTAGATGCCGCGGCTCAGCGCCTCCTCGTCGCCGCCCTCGGTCAGGACGTTCTGGCCGCGCTTGCCCATGACGATCGCGGTGCCGGTGTCCTGGCACATGGGGAGCACGCCGGCCGCCGCGATGTTCGCGTTCTTCAGCAGGTCCAGGGCGACGAACTTGTCGTTCGCGCTCGCCTCCGGGTCGTCGATGATGCGGCGCAGCTGCGCGAGATGGGCCGGGCGCAGGTAGTGCTGGATGTCGTGGATGGCCTCCTCGGCCAGCTTGCGCAGCGCCTCCGGCTCGACCTTGAGGAACGTCCGCCCGTCGGCCTCGAAGGTGGAGACACCCTCGGAGGTCACCAGCCGGTACGGGGTGGTGTCCTCTCCCATGGGGAGCAGATCGGTGTACGCGAACTCAGGCATGCGCCCATTCCTCACTCGACAGACAGCACAGCTGGCCTCCATTGGCAGCGTCCACCAGCGTAGGACCTGGCTCTGACGGCGAGCTTGTGAGGTAAGGCTCAGTTCGATGTCACCAGGGGTGTCGCGATCTATCGTGTTTGGGTACGCTGCTCTCGTGGACCTTCAGAAGCAGACCGCTCCTGCGGCCGCCTCCGCGCCCGCCGCCTCCGAGCTCCGCGCGTCCGACGCCGACCGCGACCGCGTGGCCGACATCCTGCGCGACGCCCTCGCCGAGGGGCGCCTGACCGCCGAGGAGCACGCCGAGCGGGTGGAGGACGTCTTCCGCGCCAAGACGGTGGGCGAACTCGAGCCTCTCGTACGGGACCTGCCGGGCGCGCATCACCACCGCACACCTCCGGCGTACGCCGCCGCGCCGGGCCGCCCCACGGCCGGTGCGATACCCGCCGACCCGGACGAGAACGTGATCGCGGTGTTCAGCAGCGCCGTCCGCAAGGGCCGCTGGCGCGCGGGCCGTCGTATCCACGCGTACTCGATCTTCGGCAGCGTCGAGATCGATCTGAGTGAGGCGATCTTCGAGTACCGGCAGGTCGTGATCAAGGCGTTCTCGCTCTTCGGCAACGTCGAGGTCCGCGTCCCGGAGAACGTCTCGCTGCGCGGCACCGGCGGCGGCGTCCTCGGCAACTTCGAGGTGGACACGCTGGACGCGCCGGACGCCGAGGCGCCGGTGGTCTTCGTGGACGGCTGGGCCGTCCTGGGCAACGTCGAGGCGCGGCCCAAGCGCGGCAAGCTCGTCGCGGACATTCTCGACCGGGTGCAGCGCAAGGTCGACAAGAGTGTGCACAAGCACCTCTAGCGTTCCCTGCGCCGCACAAGAACGCACGAACTCCAGCGGTTGGGGACTCCCTGCATAGGCGTGCGTACAGCGGGTAGACCTTGCTGCATCGTCTCTCGCTCGCGAAGCCGTCGTCAGGAGTAGACCGTGCTGCAACCGCCGCATTCGTCCCTGCAGGTAGCTGCCGTTCCGGCCCAGCGGGTACCAGCGCGAGACAGGGACCAAGACGCACCCTGGCACACGGAGGCCGTGTGCCGGCGCGACGAGGCCGGCCTGTTCTTCGCACCCTCCAAGGAACCCACCGCCGCGCGGCTGTCCCGTGAGGAGGCGGCGAAGCGGGTCTGCGCCCGCTGCCCGGTGATGGTCGAATGCCGCGAACACGCCCTGCTCCAGCCCGAGCCGTACGGAGTCTGGGGCGGCCTCACCGCCGCCGAACGCCGAGTGGTCCTGGCGAGGCGCCGCCGCCGCGAACTGGAACTGAAGAAGGCGGCCCGCACGACGAACCACATAGCGGCAGCGGGCTGACCGGCCGATCACGCACGAAGGGCGCCCCCTCCGCACCGGGGCGCCCCACTGCGTCAGGCCGCGGGCAGTCGTACCTCCCCCAGTGCCTTAAGGGCCTGGGGGCCCCATGGGCGATGGGGGTCCCCCCGCTCGAGCGAAGCCGAGAGTGGGGGAGGGTGGGCGCGGGCAGCACCCCGCCAGCGCCGGGCGGCGCGACCCACCCCCGCCCAGCCCCGACGCCGGTCGCCTACTTCGCCCGGTCGAAATCGATCGCGCTGTACGCCCGCAGCTTGCTCAGCCGATGCTCGGAGTCGATCCGCCGCACCGTACCCGACCGCGACCGCATCACGATCGAGTCGGTCGTAGCAGTCTCGGACCGGTACCGAACCCCCCGCAGCAGCTCACCATCGGTGATACCGGTCGCGACGAAGAACACGTTCTCCCCGGTGACCAGATCCTCCGTGGTCAGCACGCGATCCAGATCGTGCCCCGCATCAACCGCCCGCTGCCGCTCCTCGTCGTCCTTCGGCCACAGCTTGCCCTGGATGGTGCCCCCCAGGCACTTCACGGCGCAGGCCGAGATGATGCCCTCGGGCGTACCGCCGATCCCCAGCAGCAGGTCGACCCCCGTGCCCTCGCGCAGCGCCAGGATCGAGCCGGCGACATCGCCGTCGGAGATCAGCTTGATGCGCGCGCCGGTCTCCCGGATCTCGTTGATGATGCCCTCGTGCCGCGGCCGGTCGAGGATGACGACGGTGACATCCTCGGGCTGGCGCCGCTTCGCCTTGGCGACCCGG
>NZ_JBQQCE010000723.1:0-3289 GCF_052245645.1 Streptomyces sp. KR55
CAGATCACCGCGGGCGTGGCGAGCAGCAGCGCCTCCAGCGCGGCATGGCCCGCGATCCGTGTGCCGGAGGCGCCCCGCGCCCGCAGCAGCCGGGTCTCACCCGCGCGTTCGGCGCTCAGCAGCCGGGCCACCAGCAGCAGCGCACAGCCCGCGAGCAGCACCAGCTGCAGGGCGACGATCAGCAGGGTGGAGCGGGAGACGAGCAGGGAACGGTCGAGCCGGTCGAGGACGGCGGGCAGTTGGGTGGACGCGGCGGTCGTGCCGCTGAGCACCGGCTGCTCGCGCAGGGCCGCGCTCCCGGCGCGGGCCGCCTCGCGCAGCGCGTCGACCCGGCCGGTGGACAGCGTGGAGAAGTCCGCCGACGCCAGCCAGCCGGACTGCCCGGTGCTCACCGCCTTGCCGGTCAGGGTCTCGGGGGCGGCGAGCAGCGGGCCGTAGGTGGTGAAGCCGCCCTTGGTGATGCCGCGGCCGTGGAGGTCGTCCAGCTGCCAGTACGGCGCGGTCGGCTCGGCGGGACGGTAGACGCCGGTGATCAGGACGCGGGCGTCCGGGCCGCCGAGGCGGTCGACGACGGTGAGGCGGGCGCCGGGTTCCAGGCCGAGGCGCTGGGCGACGGTGCTGGGTACGGCCGCCTCGACGGCGTCGGCGGACGCGCGGGGGAGGCGGCCGTCGGTGATCCGCACCTGGGTGCTGTCCAGGGTGGCGAAGTACGTCAGGTCCGGGTCCGAGTCCTGCGCCGACCGCTCGTCGCTGGGGCGCAGGGCGCGGGGCAGGGCGTACGGCCCCGACCGCAGGTAGCTCCGCACCGTCACCGGCAGCCCGTCGAAGGTCCGCCGCGCCCCTTCCCGTACGGCCTTGTCGGCGTCCGCGCGACCATCGGCCGGGACGTCGGCCTTGACGATCAGCGCGGTGTCGGCGGCGTTGCGGGGGTCGTGCAGGGAGTGGCGCAGCGCCGCATCGCCGATCGCACCCGAGTAGGCGGTGAGCGTGGCCAGGACGGCCGTGGTGAGCAGGACGGTGAGCAGGGCCGCGGTCAGGAGCAGGCGGTGCGCCCGCGCCCGTAACACCACGAATCCCGCGAACCCCGTCACATGACCCCCCGCTGTTGTCCAGACCTCCGGGCGATGTTGGCAGAGGGGCCGCGCTCGGGTAAGCGCTTGTGGATCGGGCTTGACCGGATTGTGACCGGAATCCGACGTCGTACGACCGGAATCCGGGACTCATCGTCTGGGCGTCAGCCCGGGGTGTTCACCATCGAGGCCGCCGCGTAGGTCAGGTAGTTCCACAGTGTGCGCTCGTGCTCCTCGGGCAGGCCCAGCTCGTCGACGGCCACCCGCATGTGCTTCAGCCAGGCGTCGTGCGCGGCCTGATCGACGGTGAAGGGGGCGTGGCGCATCCGCAGGCGGGGGTGGCCGCGGTTCTCGCTGTACGTCGTCGGGCCGCCCCAGTACTGGATCAGGAAGAGGGTGAGGCGCTCTTCTGCGGGGCCCAGGTCCTCCTCGGGGTACATCGGCCGCAGGACCGGGTCCTCGGCGACTCCCTCGTAGAAACGGTGGACCAGGCGGCGGAAGGTCTCCTCCCCGCCGACCTGCTCGTAGAAGGTCTGCTCCTGAAGCGTGCCGCGCCGAATCTCTTTCACGCTGTCCATGCTCTCAGACCGGGTGACCGAGGACTCAAGACTTAGGACCTGCCCCCGCCACCACGCCCCGAGGTACTCGCCTGGCGCCGTGAACCGCAGCACAGTGGACATATGGGCGCGCATGCACTCGACAAGGACCTGGAGGCCGTCGCCGCCTCGGCGCGGGCGGCGCTGGTGCAGGAGATCGACGCGAGCGGGGCCTGGGCCGCGGACCCGGTGTGGCGGGAGGTGTTCGCGGCGGTCCCGCGCCATGTCTTCGTGCCCTACTACTACATCGGGACCGTGGACGGCTACGAACGGCTCTGGGGCGAGGACCCCGACCCGCGTGCCCGCGAGCGCTGGGTGCGCGGCGCCTACGCCGACACCCCGTTGGCCACCCGGCTGCGCGACGGTGAGCTGGTCTCCTCCAGCAGCCAGCCGTCCCTCATGGCGCTGATGCTGACCGAGCTGCAGGTGGCGGACGGCAACCGGGTCCTGGAGATCGGCGCGGGCAGCGGCTACAACGCGGCGCTGCTCGCGCACCGTCTCGGCGACGACGACCTCGTCACCACCGTCGACCTGGAGCCGGAGATCACGGAGTCGGCCCGTTGGCACCTGGCCGCCGCCGGGTACCACCCGGTCGTCGTCACCGGGGACGGGGGGCGCGGGGTGCCCGAACGTGCCCCCTTCGACCGGATCATTGCGACCTGCACCATGTCGTCCATCCCGCACGCCTGGCTCGCCCAGTGCCGGCCCGGCGGCCGGATCCTGACCCCGCTGGCGACCGGCCTGGTCGTGCTGACGGTGCGGGACGCCGCGCATGCCGAGGGGCGCTTCCTGCACACGCCCGCCTATTTCGTGCCGCTGCGCGGCGGCGTCCGGCCCGAGCCGGAGCGGGCGTCCCTGGGCGCGGTGCCGCTCCGGGGCCGGCAGCACGAGCTGTTCCGGTTCCTGCTCGCCCTGACCCGGGGCAGCCTGGATCCGCTGGAGGCGTACGCGCTGTGGGAGGGCGAGGGGCATCCCCGTCGCGAGCGGTACGGCGTCACCGTCGCAGGCGAACACCAGTGGGCGTGGCTGGACGAGCCGGAGGGACCGTACACCTGGTCCCTCCGCTGAACCGCGGGTCAGCCCCGGCGGATGGTGATCGTCGTCCAGGCGCCCACGTGCACCCGGTCGCCGTCCTGGAGCGGTACCGGCACGAAGGGCTGGATCGGGTCCTCCGAGCCGTTGACCGTGGTGCCGTTCGTCGAGTTCTGGTCGACGACCGCCCAGGTGCCGTCCGGCTGCTGCACCAGCACCGCGTGCTGGTGCGAGACGCCCGGGTCCTCCGGCGGCACCGACAGGTCGATGTCGGGGGTGTCACCGGTGGAGTGCCGGCGGCGGCCGATCGTGACCTGGTTGCCGGAGAGCGTGCGCTGCTGCTCCGGGGAGTACGCGGGCAGGTTCAGGCCCGCGGCCTCGGGGCCGGAGCGCTGCATCATCGCCATGAAGTACTCGCGGTCCGGGCCGATGGTCGCCGTCCAGGTCGCCGGCCGCTGCGGGGCGCCGGGGCCGGGCGGCGGGGGCGCGGTCGGCGAGCCGGGCTGGGGATAGCCGTAGCCGCCGGGCTGACCGGGGCCCGCGGAGGACGGCGGGGAGATCACCCAGTCGTCGTCACCGCCGCCGAAGGAC
>NZ_JBQQCE010000724.1:0-3266 GCF_052245645.1 Streptomyces sp. KR55
AAGTGGACCAAGACCGCCGACGAGATCCTCAAATCCCTCGCCGACTACCTCACCAAGATCGCTACACCGGCCACCAAAAACCAGCATGAGACTTAAGCCCAGGATTTCAGGCGCATCACACTAGTGCCCCGGCAGGCAACGTTCGCCCCGTCGCGACGCCCGGCACGCTCCCCCACTGCCTTAACGGCGTGGGAGGTGCCCCCACTCGCCGCACCGGACGCCGCTCCTTGACGGGCAAACGTTGCCTGCCGGGGCACTAGCTAACTCTTGCGCCGCAGCACCCGGAAGCCGAGCAGGACGGCGCAGGCGACGGCCACCGCGAGCGCCCCGGTCCGGGCCGAGAAGCCCCCGCCCTCATCCCCGCCACCAGCGCTCGAACTTCCCTTGTCGGAGGGCGACTTGGACTCCGAGGACGCCCCGGGCACATCCTCCGGTTCCACCGAACTCCCCTCCCCCTCACTGCCGTACATGAGTTTCGTCCCGTCGGCGGAGTAGGTGACGGACTCCCCCTGCCCCAGGAACGGCACGCTGAGCCGCCCGGTCCGCTTGATCTGCCCGCCGTTCCAGTCGTACGCGATACCGCCGAAGTAGCTGCGTACGGCGAGCTGCTCACCGTCCGGGGACAGCGCGGCGTCGGTGGCCTCCAGTTCGGGAACGGCGGCGATGGGCTTGAAGACGTTCGTTCCGGAGGAGGACAGCTTCGCCGGCCCCTCGTACAGGTGCCCGCCCTCCTCCTTCTTGTCGATGATGTAGACCCGCCCGGTCTTCGGATGCACGATGAGCGACTCGGCGTCGCGGGCGCCGTCGGAGTACCTCACGACGTACTGCGTGGCCCGCACGGTCCGGTCCCGGAGCTCCTTGGGCTCGGGCAGCTGGTAGATCCAGACGTGGTCCCAGGTGCCACCGAGGTTGTCGCCGATGTCGCCGACGTAGATCTGGTTGCCGGGGCCGATGGAGACGGCCTCGACGTCACGGGGCGTGCCGACGCCGGTCAGGGTGAGGGTGGCGACGGTCTCGCCGGTCGAGCTGTCCACGGCGTACAGGTAGGCACCGTCGTCGCTGTCGTTGTGGGTCCAGTAGATGCCGGGGTGCTGACGCGAGGCGGCGAGCCCGCTGGACTCGGTGATACGCGGGTCCTTGATCGTGAACCCCTCGTCCCCGTCGGCGGCGGAGGCGGACGGCACGGCGAGCGCGCCCGTGAACAGGGCCGCGGCGAGGAGGGCGAGCGATCGGCGCATGCCCCAAGCCTGCCACCCCGCACGCCAGTTCCGGGGCGTGGCAGGCCTCACACTCCGCCCGCCCCGCCGATCGTCCATCATGAGCGGATGCTCAGGTTCATGCCCGTAGGCGACTCCATGACCATCGGCAGCTCGGGCGAACACACCTGGCGCTACCGTATGTGGCGCCACCTGTGCGCCACATACGGCGGCCCGTTCACCCTCGTCGGCCCGCGCGAGACGCTGTACGACAAGGCCGCCGACGCCCCCACCTCGTACGCCTACGCCGAACCGGACTTCCCCCGCTCCCACCTGGCCGGCTGGGGCGAGGGCTGGCTGCACATGGCCCCCCTGATCGGCGACGCGATACGCGCAAGCCGCGCGGACGTCCTCCTGGTCTCCCTCGGCCTGATCGACCTGGGCTTCTACACGAACGCGGAGCAGACGGCGGACAACGTCCGCGCCTTCGTCACCGGGGCGCGGACGGGCAACGCACGCGTGCGGATGGTCGTCCTGCCGGTGATCCCGAACGTCCGGGCGATGTCGGACGCCCCCTTCGCCGCGCAGGTGACGTCCTTCAACGAACTCCTCGCGAAGACGGTGGCCGACCTGGACGAGCCCCGCTCACCGCTGCTGCTGGCCTCGACACCGCCGTCGTACGACATCCACACGGACACGTACGACGGCACCCACCCCAACGCGAACGGCGAACACAAGATCGCGGCGGCGTTCGCGGACGCGATGTATCAGGGCTGGGACCTGGGCGGGCCGTACGAAGGCTGATCCGCGAGGATGCGAATTTCTTGGACCATGGCGTCGGCGCAGCCCCGCACGCCCTCCGGCGACGGCGCCTCCCGCTGAACCCCGAGATACTCGTCCCGCGCCCATGCCAGCGCCGGGCGCTGCTCGACCGGCAGCCGGCGAAGCACCCAGTCGGCGGCGGCGTCCTTGGAGCGGATGGCTCCGGTGGCGAGGGTGGTCCAGACGCGGGCGAGCGTGAGCAGGACGTTGCGCGTGTCGGAATCCAGCTCGTCCATGAGCTGCGGCACGCCGACGACGATGGCGCGGGTGAGGTCGGCGTGCGGGACGGGGTCGAGGAGGGCGGCGGGCGGCGGGCCGTACAGGGGGGCGTTGCCCTGCAGGACCATGGTGAGGAGCGGGGCGAGGTCGGGCATGGGCCCGGGGTCCGGGACGAGGCCGCGTTCGTAGTCGTCCCGCAGCCATTCGCCGTACTGGAACTCGCAGTTGGGCGGGTACCACCAGGGGCGGACCTCGTCCTGTACGACGACGGTCAGCTCGAGGGGTCGCTGTCCCTCGCCGCCGGAGACCCGGAGCAACTCCTCGACGAGCGACCGGCGTTGGTCGTGGGTCGTCGGGTGGCGTACGACGACCAGGACGTCGATGTCGCTGTGGGGGCGGAGTCCGCCGAGGGCGGCGGAGCCGTGGAGGTGGACGCCGAGGACGTCATCACCGAGGACGTGGCGGACGAGTCGTACGAGAGGGTCGGCGTTCTCGACTGGCATGTGCGGCTCTCTCTGTGTCCTGGTCACCGGGGTCTGCTGTCCAGGCAGCAGCGGACGAAGTCCTGAACGACGGGGTTGGTGTCGTCGGCGGGGGACCAGGCGACGGCGACCTGACTGGGGCTGACACCGATGACAGGGCGGTAGGCGATGCCGGGGCGGGCGTAGTAGCGGGCGGCGGATTCGGGGGCGAGGGCGATGCCGTAGCCGTTGGCGATCGCACTGAGCCATTCGTCGGGCTGGTCGGTAACGGCGCCGATGCGGACCGGGTGGCCTTCGCGTTCGTCCGTTGCCAGCCAATAGTCCCGCCAGCGGCCCGACTCGGGCGGCGCTGCCACGAACGGCTCGTCCCACAGGTCCCGGAAGGGAATCGCGTCGCGCGCGGTGAAGCGGTGCGCCGTGGGCAGCACGACACACCGAGGCTCGGTGAACAGCACCGCCACCCGTACCGCGTCCTGGCCGGGGAAAGGCAGCCGCACCAAGGCGGCGTCGACGTCCCCGTCGGCAAGTCCGGCGGACGGGTTCGACC
>NZ_JBQQCE010000725.1:0-3233 GCF_052245645.1 Streptomyces sp. KR55
GGACGAGATCGACGAGCCCCCGTACGAAGACCCCACCGCCGACGACGGGGGCGACGAGGGCGACGAGGGCGGGGACGACGGCGAGGGCTGTTTCTCCGGCTTCGGCGCGTTCTTCAGTTGCGCCGGCGATCAGGTCACGCAGGTCGGTGAAGGACTCTTCGTCGACGGTATCGGCGGCGACCTGGCCGGGATCTGGAACACGGTCACCAACCCTGTCGACACCTGGAACGGCCTGATGGACTACGGCCGTTCGCTGGGCGAGGAGTGGTGGGACAGCACCGCGGACGCCCGCGACATGTGGGGCGACGGCGACTATCTGGGCGCGATCCTGGACTGGGGCGGCGCCTCGCTGGGAACCGGCGGCACGGTTCTGTTCGACATGTTCGTCGGCGACGACGTCGTGGACCAGTGGAACAGCGGTAACGAGACCCGCGCCGTCACCACCGTCCTCTGGAACGTCGGCTCGCTGTTCATCCCGGGCTACGGCGAAGCCAAGATCGCCGAAAAGATCGGATCCCTCGGCAGGCTGAGCCGACTCGCCGACAACGCGGCCGAGGCGGCGCAGGACGCGCGGCGGGCCGCCAGGGCGGGCGACCTCGACGCGCTGGAGGACGCGGCGAGGCGGGCCGACGAGGCGGCGGACGAGGCGGAGGAGGCGGCCCGGAGGACGGGCTGCACCATTTCCGCTCCGGTTCGGGACGTCCCGTACGGCACGGGCCCCGGCCTCAGCGGTGGCGCCGGTTCCGGCACTACCGTCCTCGCCGCCGCGCCCGCCCGGGTCCCCTACGGCGTACGGGCGAACGGCGGCTGCGACGAGGAGGCCAGGGAACAAGCACGTCAGGCCCGCGAGCAGGAGCGGCAGGCCTATCTGGAGCGCAAGCGCGCCGAGGAGCCGGAACGCGCCCGGCGGGCGTTGGAGAACAGGCGGGAGTATCCCGACCCCGAACACGGGGACACCAACGACCCGCGCAACTACAACCCGCCCGACTGGGCCGACGACCTGGAGAGCCGCACCTACGGTGACGCCGACGGCGGCGACGGTTTCTGGGCCAGTCGGGACCGGAACCCCGAGCCCAACTGGCGGAACGAGTCCTGGCTGCGCTACCAGGAGCAGGTCACCGGGACGCAACGCGGATACGAGTACGTCGTCCCGCATCCCGACCCGGACGTGCCGGACGTCGAGTTCGACGGCTGGGACGCCTCCCGGGGGACGTATCTGGAGGCCAAGAACGGTTACGACAGTTTCCTGACCGCCGATCGGACGGAACTCACCCCGTCCGGCCGCGAACGGCTGCTCACCGAGGCACGCCGGCAGTCCGAGGCCGCGCGGGGCAGGGGCATCGAGTGGCACTTCTCCAACCCGGAGGTGGCCGACGCGGCGAGGGACGCGTTCGAGGACGCGGGCCTGGACATCGAGGTGGTCCACACCTCGCCGGAGCCGGTCGCCGGCGACCGCAGGCCCGAGGCGTTCAACTAGCGGGGCGCGGACGCATCCGCGTCCATAAAGTGGGGACAGCCGTACGAGGAGGCAGGAGCAAGGCATGCGACGAGTGGTGCGGGGCTTCTGGGGGCCCCGGCAGGAGTCGGTGGAGGAGCTTGCCGGACGCTGGCGCGCGACGTTGGACCGGTTTGCCCAGCTCCTCCCGGAGGCCGGGGCGGCGGGCGCCGGCGCGGAGTGGACGTGGCGGACCGTTCCCGCCTCCGGGCCCTCCGTGGCCGTGCGATCGGACAAGGCGTCCCTCGCCGGGGCGCTGCGTACGGCGCAGGCGGCCGACGACTGGTCGGCGGCGAACGGCACCTCTCTGCGTCTGCTCGCCGACAGCGCTCCGGGCTGGAAGGTGGAGATCGCCGGACTGGCGGGCGGCACCCCGGAGTTCCTGCTCCAGTCGCTGGTGGCCACCCTGGTGGCGCCGGACGACGCCCAACTGCCCGACGTCGCACTCCTCACGGCCGTGGCCGAGGCATGGCAGCCGGACGTCGGCGACGTCGGCGACCGGGCCGTGACGGCCGCCCTGAAGAGCGAGGCCGGCTTCAAGGTCGGCACACCGTCGGTGGGGTGGGTCGGCTTCCTGTCCCCGGGGCGAGCAGCCCGGGTTCCCGACGGGCTCGTGGCCCTCCGGAAGGAACTCCCGGACGCCGGTGTGCTCCTGGAGATGGCCGCCCCCGGGGACACCGAAGGGGTGGTCGCGGCGTACCAGGCGTTGAAGGAGGCCGGAGCTCTGGAGCCGCTGCCCCGCCCGATGGACAGGGCCGTGCTGTGACCGCCCGCTTCGGGGAGGCCTTCGACACCGCTCGGGCCGTGGCCGCGATCGAGGAGCTGCTGGCCCGCCCCGTACCGGCGGCCGGAGCGGTGGTCAGCGAGGACGATTCGGTCACGGGCGAGTGGGCTCTCACCAGAGGCGAGGGTTTCCTGATCGCCCCGCTCTGGGAGAGCGGCGATTTCACGGGGCTGTACGCGCCCGAGTGGAACGAGGCCGCGGATGTCGCCGAGGTGCATGTCTCGTCCCTCGTAGGGCAGTTGGACCGCAGGTGGGGGCCTCATCGGGCGGTGAGCATGCGGGTGCCGCTCTTCCGGAAGCTGGCCGGCGAGGCCATGCCACCGCTGTTTCACACGCTGAGCCACAGGGACCTCTTGGGCGACCTGGCGGTGTGGGGACCGGTGACCGCCGGCCCGGACGCCGGCCCGCGCTGGGTCGCGGTCTCGCTCAACCAGTCCGACGGCGACGCCCCGATGATCATGATCGCGGTGGTCACCGACCGGCCCATCACCGAACTGGAGGAGTAGAGGACTAGAGGAGTAGGCGCGAGACGAACGCCGCGTCGCCTACCCGCCGCCCTCCACCGAAACCCGTACCCCCACCCGCACCCCCCACCCCGCCATGACCCCCGCCTCCGCCTCCAGCACATGCCGGGAGCGGAGTCGCGGCAGGCCCAGGCGCCACGGTTTCATCGTGTGGACGGCGATGACCTTCAGGTCGCGGTCGAGGTAAGCGACGTCGATGGGGATGCGCATGCGGAAGGTGTGGACGCTGTTGGCAGGGGAGAGGAGGATCGCGCCATCCAGGGAGTCGCGGCCCAACAGGCCCTTCGTTCGGGCCCGGTAGGACGTCGCGATTTCCAGAGGGATCGTCAGGGGGGCCGTGGTGGGCGCTCTGTCCCCGTGCACGACGAGTTCGCCTCGTCCGTCCCGCCAACGCCCCATGCCCGGCCACCTCCGCCGTCCGCCTCTGGTC
>NZ_JBQQCE010000726.1:0-3233 GCF_052245645.1 Streptomyces sp. KR55
AAGGAGCCGGGTGAGCTCCTCATCCATGTCGATCTCACCCGTGTCGATCGCCTTTTCGATCCAGGCGGCCGCCGCCCGCAATCCCGGCGGCCGCCTGGTGCTCACCGGTTGGCACCCGCACACCCCCGGCGACGAGCGCCTGCCACCACGCCACCGGCACACCGACTGGATCCGTGTGCTGCGCGCGGCGGGCTTCACCGACGTGCACTGCGCCGGCGCCCCGGCCTGGGACGCCGCCTACCAGGGGATCTACCGCGCCGCGCTGACCATGCACGCCGAAGACGGCACAGCGCTCGCCGGACTGCAGGGCGAGGCCCGACGGCGTCTGCCCACCACGTACTTCCCGTCAACAAGGTATGGAGCGCTTGAGTTGGCCTGCTGAGCGTCGTGGTTGGCCCACGAGGCCCGCTCGCGCAGGTGGGTGCCGGTTCACGCCTCGGGGATGGGCGCCGCTGGTGCCCGGTGGGGTGGCGTGGTGGCTACGGGAAGTTCTCGCAGCATACGGACGGGGGAGCAGAAGACCGGGAGGAAGGCACCGGCCAGGCAGATCACGCCCGCCCAGACTGCCATGCGTACGCCTGCCGCTTGGCCGACGAGGCCACCGAGGGCGGAGCCGATGGCCAGGGCGCCGGTGAGCAGGAACCGGAAGGTGGCGTTCATTCGGCCGAGCAGCGGATCCGGAGTCAAGTGCTGGCGCAGGGTGACGCCGAGGACGTTGTCGATACCCGTCTTGGTCATGGCCACGAGCCACCCGGCACCGGCCACCCACAGCCACGGCCCGTCGCCGACCAGCGCGACGGCAAGTGCGGCGGGTGCGAACCAGAGCCCGGCCAACCCCAGAGTGCGACCGTGGCCGAGGCGGGCGGCGAGGCGGCGGGCGAGGCTGGCGCCGAGCAGGATGCCCAGGCCGCCGGCTGCCCAGTATGTCCCGAGCGCCCCGGCGGGCAGGTGCAGTTCGCGGATGAACAGCACCGGCAGTATGGCGTTGATCATCTGTGCGCCCAGGTTGGCTAGGGTCGCGGTGAGGGCCAGCGCGCGCAGCTCGCGGCTGCTGAGGACGTGGCGCATCCCTTCCGCTATCTCGGCCCGAAGGCGTTGCCGGTCGGCCGATGCCGCGGAAGGAGTGTGCCGTCGGCCGATGCCCATGAGGCCGACGGCGGAGGCCAGGTAAGTGACGGCCCCACCGAGGATCGCCAGTGGAGCCGTGAAGAGCTGGACCAGGAAGCCGCCGGCGCCGCGGCCGGCGATGTTGGCGCCGGCCATCAGGCTCACGAGGGCGGCGTTCGCCGGCACCAGGCGCTCGCGGCCGACCAGTTCGGGCAGGACGCTCTGCGAGCCGACGTCGAAGAACACCGTGGCGCAGCCGTTCAGCAGCACCACTGCGTACAGCTGCGGCAGCGACAGCACGCCCAGCCACCAGGCAACGGGGATCGAGGCGAACAGCACGGCGCGGGCGGCGTCGGCGGCCACCAACACCCGGCGGCCGGGCAGGCGGTCCACCCAGGCGCCCGCGGGCAGGCCGATGAGGAGAAAGGCGGCGGTGGACAGCGCGGCCAGCGCACCGGCCTGGCCGGGGCCCGCGCCGAGGGTGGTGACGGCGAGCAGTGGGATCGCTGCGTAGCCGACATTGCTGCCGAGGTGGCTGAGGGCGCCTGCGGCGAAGAGTATGCGGAAGTCGCGCAGCCGCCACGGGGAATGGGGTGCTTCGGTCATGCGCGGTACTGTGCGCAACTGCCAACAGCACTACCTATTGATTTACCCTCAGCTAAATGATCGAGATCAAACTCGGCTTGGAGGACGTGGCCCGTACCCGCTTCGCGATCTCCCCGCTGTGGGAAGTGGTGGCCAGCGTCCGGGTGCTCAAGGGCGCGGACGAACACGGCCTGCATCGCACCTGGGCCGAACAGGTGCGCCCGCGGCTGGCCGCGGCCGACCTCGACCTGAGGCCGCTGTTCGACCTCGTTCCGGTGCCGACGCGCTCGCCCTGGGCCGGCCGCATTCCAGGGTTCATCTGCCCGCCGCCCACGACGCCGCTGCCGTCACTGGATGTGGAGCTGGCCACGGTCCGGGCCACCCCGCCGGCGCTGCTGCACACGACGGCCGAGGTACCGCCTGCGCGGATGGCGGCGCTTCGCGCCGACCCGGCCGCCGAGCTCGGGCGATTGGCCGACGTGATGGAGACGTACTGGGAACTGGCTCTGGCGCCGCACTGGTCGCGGATCCTCACCTTGCTGGAGGGCGACATCCGCTACCGCGCCGGCCGCCTGGTCGAAGGCGGCGCCCAGCACCTGTTCGCAGACCTCGACCCACAGGTCACCTGGGCCGGAGGCACCCTGCACCTGGCGCACCGCACCGTGCGCGGAGCGCGCCGGCTCGACGGCCGGGGTCTGCTGCTGGTGCCGTCCGCCTTCGTGTGGCCGCGCGTGTTCTCCGTGCTCGACGAGCCGTGGCAGCCCTCGCTGCGCTACCCGCCACGCGCCGTCGGCACGCTCTGGCACACGCGGTCCGCGACCGTGTCCGATGCCCTGGCGGGGGTGCTGGGCCGCTCCCGCGCGACCCTCCTGACCGAACTGACAGCCCCCACCTCGACCACCGACCTCGCCCGCCGCACCGGGCTGACTCCCGGCGGCGTCTCCCAGCACCTGACGGCCCTGCGCACCGCTGGTCTGGTCAGCGCCCACCGTGCAGGCAGAGAGGTGCTGTACGCACGCACTCGGACTGGAGAGATCGTCGTGGAAGCCGCAGGCGCAGGATCACCGCCGTCTACCACCCACGCGTGAACCCAGCACCCACCTGCGCGATCGGGCCCCGTGGGCCAACCACGACGCCCAGCAGGCCAGCTCAAGCGCTAACCGGCCAACTGAAGGGTTCTGACCGCTCTTCCGTGAAGCCACGCCCCGTTGCAGCATGTCCGGTTGCGCATCAGGCGTAGCCGTCACGAACGACAGGTCGCGACCTTTCAGTTGGCGGTTTCTCCAAGCACCGTTTCGGCAACGCCGTGCTGACCAAGGAAGCCATGAACGCCCACCAGGACGCGCCCTACTCCGTGTTCAGCGGGGTCGAGGAGCGACGGTGGCTGTGCGTCACCACCGCGCGTGGCGTGGACGTCTGCACCGGCCGCCTCTCGACGGACGGCGAGGCGCCCGGAACCAGCAACTCCGTGCAGTGTGACGAGCTGCGCCAGGTCCTCGCCTCGCGCGGCGGCCCGACGATCTTCGCGGGAGACGTCAACC
>NZ_JBQQCE010000727.1:0-3231 GCF_052245645.1 Streptomyces sp. KR55
GGGGTGCGGCTTCGCGTGGTCGCTGCGCTCACAGGTATCGCTTCTCTCCTACGCCGTCTCTCGGGTGCGGTGCCTTGAGGCGTCGGGGCGGACGGAGCGGACCTGGGGACCGCGTCGACGTCCGCGCGCCATCGCGCTCGGGCGCACCTGTCACCATCCATTCTGCGGGATGGCCGAGATACGCACGCTACCTGTTGTCCGGCGCTGGGCCTACACCGGCGGGAGTCTTCGCTGCTTCCCGGCGGTCTTTCCGGCCCGCCCACCGGACGCGGCGACCTGTGAAGTGCACGCCCATACGCGCCGTAACCTCACTACGGACGCCGCTCTCGGGGCACTATGACGGGGTGGCAAGCGGCATCAAGGGCAGCAGCGGACGCAGCGGAACGGGCCGGACGCGTGGCTCGCTCCGTTCGCTCGGCCGTGCTCTGCACTTCCCGCTGACGGGTACGGCCCGCGGTATCCGCAAGGCGACCCACGCGCACGGCGCCGGTGAGTCGGGGCTGGGCAAGCTGATCGAGCTGCACGGCGTGAACGGCGCGGGCGATGTCATGATCACCGTGGCGCTGGCCTCCACCGTCTTCTTCTCGGTGCCGACCGACGAGGCCCGCGGGCGCGTCGCGCTCTACCTCGCCATCACCATGGCACCGTTCACCCTGCTCGCGCCGGTGATCGGCCCGCTGCTCGACCGGCTCCCGCACGGCCGCCGCGCGGCGATGGCGGGCGCGATGCTGGCCCGGGCGCTGCTCGCGCTGGTGCTGTCCGGGGCGGTCATCACCGGCAGTATCGAGCTGTATCCGGCAGCGCTCGGCGTGCTTGTCGCGTCGAAGGCGTACGGGGTGGTCAGAAGTGCCGTGGTGCCCCGGCTGCTGCCGCCCCGGTTCTCCCTGGTGAAGGCCAATTCCCGGGTCACCCTCGGCGGGCTGCTGGCGACCGGTGTGGCGGCGCCGATCGGGGCGGGGCTCCAGGCGATCGGGCCGCGCTGGCCGCTGTACGGCGCGTTCGTGATCTTCATGGCCGGAATGTTCCTGTCGTTCTCCCTGCCGCCGAAGGTGGACTCGGCCAAGGGCGAGGACACCGCGCTGCTCGCCGCGGACGCGGACCATCTGCACGGGCCGCACCTGCGGCCGGTCAAGCGGCCGGGGCTCAGGACGGTCGGGACCGCGGTCACCCACGCGCTCGGCGTCAACGCAGCGATCCGCTGCCTCGCCGGGTTCCTGATCTTCTTCCTCGCCTTCCTGCTGCGCGAGCACCCCATGACCGGGCAGAGCGCGGCGGTGTCGCTGGGCATGGTGGCGGTCGCGGCGGGCGTGGGCAACGCGCTGGGTACGGCGGTGGGGGCGGCCCTGCGGGCCCGGGCGCCGGAGCTGATCATCGTGACCGTCGTGGCGGTCGAGCTGGGCGTGGCGATCACGGCGGCGGTGTTCTTCGGCGCGTTCCTGGTGGCGTGCCTGGCGGCGGTCGCCGGGTTCGCACAGGCACTGGCCAAGCTGTCCCTGGACGCGCTGATCCAGCGGGACGTACCGGAGCTGGTGCGGACCTCGGCGTTCGCCCGCTCGGAGACGCTGCTGCAGATGTCGTGGGTGATCGGCGGCGCGATCGGCATAGCACTGCCCCTGAACGGCACCCTCGGCCTCATCGTGGCCGCCTGCATCGTCGCCGCCGGCTGGCTGACCACCGTCCGCGGCCTGCTCAGCTCGGCCCGGCGCGGGGGTGCGGCCCGGGTGCGGGTGGTGTAGGGGCGGGCGGGTCGCGAGTGGTGCAGGGGGCGGGCGAGTGGCGTAACGCACGGCACGGCCTGTACCCCACGTGGGGAGCGGGTCGCGCGTGACCGATAGCCTTCGGACATGACCACGATGCAATCCGTTGTGCGACGCCGCCGCGCCGTCGCCGCCGCCGGCGCCGTTTCCGCCGGACTGCTCGTCCTGTCGGCCTGCGACAAGCCGTCGCCGATGTCGACGATCACCGTCGGCTCGAGCTCGGTCAGTTCGGAGGCCACCTGTTACCACGAGGGTGACGCCCTCACGGCCGAAGAGCGGTCCGGGTGCCTGAAGGAGGAGGACATCAAGTCCATCTCGGTCGACCCCGACGAGACCGTGCGCTTCGGTGTGGACCCGAAGATCGCGGACAAGGGCTGGACGATCCTGATGAACGGTCAGCCGCTCACCGACTCCAGCACCAAGACGTACCGGACCATCCCGGGCAGCGTGTTCTTCAACGCTCAGTACGGCGCCCAGGGCAACTCCACGCTCGTCTCGATCATGGGCGGCAAGCAGGAGGCCCCCACCGGTCTGTGGTCCTTCAGGCTGAAGAAGGACGCCTGACCCCTCCCCCGCAGTGTCCCCCGCAGGCCTCTCCGCAGGCATCCTCGTAGCCACCGCCGTCCCCGCCGAACGGGACGCGGTGGCACGTGCGTTCCCGGGCCCGGTCACGGACGTCTCCCTCCCCGGAGCCGTCCTGCACCGGCCCCCCGCCGGCCCCGACCTCCTCGCCGTCGGCGTCGGCCCCGCCCTCGCCGCCGCCTCCACCGCGGCGGCGCTCACCGCCGCCGCCCTGGCCGGCACCCCGTACGCCCTGGTCGTCTCGGCCGGGATCGCCGGCGGCTTCGCGCCCGAAGCTCCCGTCGGCTCGCTCGTCGTCGCCGACGAGATCACCGCGGCCGATCTGGGCGCCGAGACCGCCGACGGCTTTCTGCCGGTCACGGAGCTGGGCTTCGGCACCGTCACCCACCGTCCGCCGCACACCCTCGTACAGGCCGCCGCCGACGCCACCGGAGCCCGCATCGGCCCGGTCCTCACCGTGTCGACGGTGACCGGCACCGCGGCCCGTGCCGCCGCCCTGCGCGCCCGCCACCCGCGCGCCCTCGCCGAGGCCATGGAGGGCTTCGGCGTCGCCGAGGCCGCCGCCTCGCACGGCACGCCCGTCCTGGAGCTGCGCGCGGTGTCCAACCCGGTCGGCCCGCGCGACCGCGCCGCCTGGCGGATCGGCGAGGCTCTGGCGGCGCTCACCGAGGGATTCGGGAAGCTCGCGCCAGTACTGGAGAGTTGGAAGCAACCATGAGCCCTGACATGCGTTCGCTGCAGATCGCGTACTCCCCCTGCCCCAACGACACCTTCGTCTTCGACGCCCTCGCCCACGGCCGCGTGCCCGGCGCACCCGCGCTCGACGTGACCTTCGCGGACATCGACATCACCAACGGCATGGCCGAGCGCGGCGAGTCGGACGTGCTGAAGT
>NZ_JBQQCE010000728.1:0-3227 GCF_052245645.1 Streptomyces sp. KR55
CGAACTGCAGGCCGGCGAGATCCTCGCCGTCACCGGCGCCAGCGGCAGCGGGAAGTCGACGCTGCTGCACTGCCTCGCCGGGATCGTCCGGCCCGACGGGGGCTCGGTGTCGTACGGCGAGGAGCGCATCGACCGGCTTCCGGAGCGGCGGTTGAGCGAGCTCAGGCGCACCGAGTTCGGTGTGGTGTTCCAGTTCGGGCAGCTGATCCCCGAGCTGACGGCCCTGGACAACGTGGCGCTGCCGCTGATGCTGGGCGGCGCCGGGCGCAGACAGGCGCAGGAGCGGGCGGGCGAGTGGCTGGAGCGGTTCGGGGTGCGTGGGCAGGGCGCGCTGCGGCCGGGCGAGATGAGCGGCGGGCAGGCGCAGCGGGCCTCGCTGGCCCGCGCTCTGGTCACCGGGCCGAAGGTCGTCTTCGCGGACGAGCCGACGGGCGCGCTGGACTCGCTGGCGAGCGAGCAGGTGATGACGGCCCTGGTGCACACCGCCCGCGAGTCCGGCACGTCGGTGCTGCTGATCACGCACGATGCGCAGGTGGCGGCATACGCGGACCGTGAGGTGACGCTGAGCGACGGGACCGTGGCTCGCGCGGAGGTGGCCGCATGAGGGCCGAGATCCGGCTGGCCGGGCTGCTGACCCGTGGCTCCAACCGTCACGAGTGGTGGCGGATCACGCTGACGGCGTTCGGCGCGCTGCTCGCGACCGGGTTCGCGCTGGCGGCGGTGACGCTGGCCGCGCTGCGCGGCCACCATCGGGTGCCGTTCGCGAACGGGCTGCTGAACAACCCGGGCGAGCGTGAGGGTGTGGTCGTCGCGCTGCTGCTTCTGCTGATCCCGGTGTTCGGGTTCCTCGGCCAGTGCGCCCGGATCGGCGCGGTCCACCGGGACCGGCGGCTGGCCGGGCTGCGGCTGGCGGGCGCCTCGCCGTGGCAGGTGCGGCGGATCGCGGCGGCCGAGGCGGGACTGGCCTGCCTGGTGGGCTCGGCGGTCGGGACGGTGTTCTCGGTGCTGCTTCTGCTGGTGGTGTGGGAGGTGCCGAGCCGCTACGCGTGGGCCGGGATCGCGGTGGTGGCCGTGGCCGTGCCGGTGATCGGCGCCCTGGTGAGCGTGCTGGCGCTGCGCCGGGTGGTGGCCTCGCCGCTGGGCTGGGTGCGCAGGATACGGCCGCAGACCCGTCCGGGGTTGATGTTCCTGCTGGCGGTGCTGCTGTTCGTGGGGGTGGCGCTCGGGTCGTACGCCGCCGTGTCCGACCCGGCGCCCAACCGGTCCGGCGCCTCCGGCCCCCTGCTGGTCTTCGCGCTGCTGATCGTGACGGGGACGGCCGCGCTGTGGCTGGTCGGCGCCACCGCCCGGCTGACCGGACGGCTGCTCGCGTCCCGCACCGACCGCCCGGCGGTGCTGATCGCGGCGGAACGGCTGCGCGACGACCCGTGGGCGGCCGCCCGTACGCATGCGGCGGTGCTGCTGGTGACGATCGTGGGGACGGCCTTCGTGGGGATCCGGCAGGTGCTGCTGGAGGTGCTGCACTCGGACAAGCGACTGTCCGAGGACGCCTCCTTCTACACCACCGGCCTCGACCTGACGGCCGCCGCCATCGCCGTGGCCCTGGCGATCACGCTCTCCTCGCTCGCCGTCGGCACGGCCGAGTCCCTGGCCACCCGCCGCCGGGGCCTGGCCGCGCAGGCCGCCGCCGGGGTGCCGCAATCGGTGCTCGGCCGGGCGCTGTTGCTGGAGACCGCGCTGCCGCTGGCACCGGCGGTGCTCCTCGCGGGCGCCGGAGGCATGGCGATCGGCACCGGGTACGCCGGCCTCGCCGACGGCGGCGGCTGGTCGACGCCGTGGGCCGCGCTGCTGGTGCCGGCGGGCGTGTACGCCGCCTGCCTGCTGGCGGCGGTCACCTCCCTGCCGCTGCTGCGGCGATCGGTGCGGCCGGGGGAGCTTCGGTACGCATAGGCCACGCCTACGGGACCGGGGTGGACGGGAGTCCCCCGGTCCCGTGGGCAGGCCCGCTGCCGGGACATGCAAAAACCCGGATCGTCAGGCGGAAATGCCGTCGATCCGGGCCAAGGCGTCGTCCGCGCCGTACGGCTGCAAGTACGGCAGCCAGCCAGCGCGGATCCCTATGGCCGGTCCCGATGATGCGCCAGGCCAGGCCGGTGGGCGGGGCGGGTTTGTGCCGTAGCCGCCAGCCGATCTCGCCGAGATGACGGTCGGCCTTCACGTGGTTGCAGCGACGGCAGGACGCAACCACGTTGTCCCAGACGTGCTTGCCCCCGCGCGAGCGCGGGATGACGTGGTCGACGCTGGTTGCGACGCCACCGCAGTACATGCACCGGCCCCCGTCGCGCGCGAACAGCGCTCGACGGGTCAACGGAACGGGTCCCCGATAGGGAACCCGGACGAATCGCTTGAGCCGGACCACGCTGGGTGCGGGGACTGTGACGGTTGCGCTGTGCATAAAGGCGCCGGACTCCTCGAGGCATACGGCCTTGTTCTCGAGGACGAGGACGAGCGCGCGGCGGAGCGGTACGACGCCGAGCGGCTCGTACGACGCGTTGAGGACCAGGACGTGCGGCACGGATATGCCTCCTTGTACGCCGGCGGCGCGTGGCTCGCGCCGGGACGATCTGCAGTCAGTCTCCCCTCATGCCTGGTGAAAGCGCCACCATGTCCCGGTAACGGGCTGGGAGTGTTTTCGACCACATCCGATTCCTCCCCCGGATCACGACCACTTCATTCCCCCTCCTGGTGTCACTGCTCGTCCCACCTGGTGTTCGTCTGGTCTGTTCATCCCCACGGGGACGCCATCTCTCCCTCGAACATCGCAACGATCCCCACACGATGCCCCGATAGTGTGGTGAATCCGCCCGCCCGGTGACCTTTCCGTGACCTTGACCACGTTCACGACCTTGAACTTTGACCGCCGTACCGGGGGCGGACCGCTGCACCTGGAGGTACCTGCTGTGTCGCCCTTCTCGGACCTACTCGCCGCCGGTTCGTCGCCGTCGCCGTCCCCGTCGGAGACGGCCCCGTCGGTTCCCTCGCTCCGGGACGCCCAGGAGAGCGCCACGAACGCCGCCGGCTGGGTCGAGGAGAACTGGTCGACCTGGCTCGCGATCGGCCTCAGGGTGCTGCTGATCGTGGTGATCGCGACGGTGCTGCGGGTGGCGGTGCGGCGGGCGATCACCAAGCTGATAGACCGCATGAACCGCACCGCGCAGGCGGTGGAC
>NZ_JBQQCE010000729.1:0-3222 GCF_052245645.1 Streptomyces sp. KR55
GCGACTCCGCGCACATTCACCTTCCGGCCGGCGGCCAGGGCATGAACACCAGCATCCAGGACGCGGTCAACCTCGGCTGGAAGCTCGCGGCGGTCGTGCAGGGCCGGGCCCGGAGAGCCTGCTGGACTCGTATCACGGTGAGCGCCATCCGGTCGGCAAGCGGCTGCTGATGAACACCCAGGCCCAGGGCCTGCTCTTCCTCAGCGGCCCCGAGGTGCAGCCGCTGCGTGACGTACTCACCGAGCTCATCGGCTACGAAGAGGTCGCCAAGCACCTTGCCGCCATGGTGAGCGGCCTGGAGATCACGTACGACGTCGGCTCCGGCACCCATCCGCTGCTCGGCAAGCGCATGCCGCACCTGGAGCTGACCGGCGCCGGGCGCCGGACCAGCAGTACCGAACTCCTGTACTCCGCCCGGGGTGTTCTGCTCGACCTGGAGGACAACCCGCGTCTGCGGGCCAGGGCCGCGGGCTGGGCCGACCGGGTCGACGTCGTCACCGCCGAGCCGCACGCGGTCTCGCCCGCCAGCGGCCTGCAAGGGACCTCGGCAGTGCTGATCCGTCCCGACGGATACATCGCCTGGGCCGCCCCCGGCAGCCACCACGACCTGGCCATGGCCCTGGAGCGCTGGTTCGGGGCGCCCCGCGCGGTCTGATCTCCGGCCGGCTCCAGCCCTCGCTGATCCACCCAAGCGCTGATCCACGGAAGAGAGAAGACATGCACAGCACCCTGATCGTGGCCCGGATGGACATCGAGTCGAGCGCCCAAGTCGGCAAGCTCTTCGCCGAGTTCGACAAGACGGAGATGCCGCACCGCATGGGCACCCGGCGCCGCCAGCTGTTCGCCTACAAGGGCCTGTACTTCCACCTCCAGGACTTCGACACCGACAACGGCGGACAGCTGATCGAGGACGCCAAGACCGACCCCCGATTCGTGCAGATCAGCGAGGACCTCAAGCCGTTCATCGAGGCGTACGACCCCGCGACCTGGCGGTCTCCGGCCGATGCCATGGCCACCCGCTTCTACGACTGGACGGCTTCCGTATGAAGCCGCGACACGACGCCGACACGAGGGGAGGCCACCGCTAGTGGCTCGCCGGGTAGTGATCACAGGAGTCGGAGTGCTGGCACCGGGCGGTATAGGTGCCAAGAACTTCTGGAGTCTGCTGAGCGAAGGCCGCACAGCGACCCGGGGGATCAGCTTCTTCGACCCCTCCGCCTTCCGTTCCAGGGTCGCGGCCGAGGCCGACTTCGACCCTCATCTGCACGGGCTGACTCCGCAGGAGATCCGCCGCATGGACCGCGCCGCCCAGTTCGCCGTGGTCACCGCGCGTGAGGCGCTCGCCGACAGCGGACTCGACCTGGCCGGGTTCGACCCCCACCGCACCGGTGTCACCATCGGCAGCGCGGTCGGCGCGACCACCGGGCTCGACGACGAGTACCGGGTGGTGAGCGACGACGGCCGGCTCGACCTCGTCGACCACACCTACGCGCCGCAGCACCTGTACAACTACTTCGTGCCGAGCTCGTTCTCGGCTGAGGTGGCATGGGCGGTGGGCGCCGAGGGGCCGGCCACGGTGGTCTCCACCGGCTGCACCTCAGGCATCGACTCGGTCGGTCACGCCGTCGAGCTGATCCGCGAAGGCACCGCCGACGTCATGATCACCGGCGCTGCGGACGCCCCGATCTCGCCGATCACGATGGCGTGCTTCGACGCGATCAAGGCGACCACCCCGCGCAACGACGACCCCGAGCACGCCTCGCGGCCCTTCGACGGTACCCGCAACGGATTTGTGCTCGGCGAGGGTTCCGCCGTGTTCGTACTGGAGGAGCTGGACAGCGCCCGCGCGCGCGGCGCGCACATCTACGCCGAGGTCGCCGGCTACGCCTCCCGGTGCAACGCCTTCCACATGACCGGACTGCGCCCCGACGGCCGGGAGATGGCCGAGGCCATCACGGTGGCCCTGGACGAGGCGCGGATGAACCCCGAGTCCATCGACTACATCAACGCCCACGGCTCGGGCACCAAGCAGAACGACCGGCACGAGACGGCGGCGTTCAAGCTGAGCCTCGGGGACCACGCCTACCGCCGCCCGGTGAGCTCCATCAAGTCGATGGTGGGCCACTCGCTGGGCGCGATCGGCTCGATCGAGATCGCCGCGTCCGTGCTGGCGATGGAGAACCACGTGGTGCCGCCCACCGCCAACCTGCACACCCCCGACCCGGAGTGCGACCTCGACTACGTCCCGCTCACCGCACGGGAGCACCGGACCGATGCGGTGCTCACGGTCGGCAGCGGATTCGGCGGGTTCCAGAGCGCGATGGTGCTGGCCCGTCCCGACAGGAGCGTGTCATGAGCGCCAGGACAGTGATCACCGGCATCGGCGTCGCCACCCCCAACGGCATCGGCATGGACGACTTCTGGGCCGCGACCCGGGTCGGCAAGAACGCCATCGGCCGGGTCACCCACTTCGACCCGACCCAGTATCCGGCCCAACTTGCCGGAGAAATACGCCACTTCGCCGCGGAGAAGCACCTGCCCAGCCGGCTGATCCCGCAGACGGACCGGATGACCAGGCTCGCCCTGGTCGCCGCGGACTGCGCCTTCAAGGACGCGGGCATCCAGCCCGGCGACATCGCCGAGTTCGACATGGGAGTCGTCACCGCGTCGGTCTCCGGGGGCTTCGAGTTCGGCCAGAACGAGCTGAAGAAGCTGTGGAGCCAGGGCAGTCAGTACGTCTCCGCGTACCAGTCCTTCGCCTGGTTCTACGCCGTCAACAGCGGCCAGATCTCCATCCGCAACGGCATGCGCGGCCCCAGCGGGGTGCTCGTCAGCGATCAGGCGGGCGGCCTCGACGCGATCGCGCAGGCGCGCCGGCAGATCCGCAAGGGCAGCAAGCTGATCGTCTCCGGCGGTTTCGACGCGTCGATCTGCACCTGGGGCTGGGTCGCGCAGATCGCCGGCGGTCGGCTGTCCACCCGTACCGATCCCGACCGGGCCTACCTGCCGTTCGACGCCGACGCCGACGGTTATGTGCCCGGCGAGGGCGGGGCGTTGCTCGTCCTGGAGGACAGGGCGACGGCCCGCGAGCGTGGCACGGCGCACATCTACGGCGAGATCGCCGGGTACGGCTCGACCTTCGACCCGAAGCCCGGCAGCGGCCGTGAGCCCGGTCTGCGCCGCGCCATCGAGGTGGCGCTCGCGGACGCCGGGATCGAGGCT
>NZ_JBQQCE010000073.1:0-27859 GCF_052245645.1 Streptomyces sp. KR55
CTCTGGAACGTCGTTGTGGCTCATTCGCCTCCGGGGCGCTCCAGCCGGTGTCGAGGGGGCGATCGTGCTCAGCCCTTCGAGCCTCCGCGCGTTCGCCCTCTCGCCTCCGGCGCGCCCCTCCGGCTCACTCGCGGTCACGGCGTATGCGGCCGGGTCGCCCAGTTCGCCGGGGACGGTGGACTCGTGGCCGCTCATCGGGCGCCTCCCACGGTCTGGATCTGCCGGATCTCGATCCGGTCCTCACCGGTGCCGAAGACGGCGACCGGCGTCGAGTTCTCCATCGCTGCCCCGACGTTGGGCAGATCGACCGCGTCCCGCCGTACCGTCGGCGAGGCGACGACGTAGTCGAGGTCCCGCCAGCCGCGCGGCATCGTCTTCGTCACCGCGGGGTCGAGATCGGCCTTGTAGAACCAGATGACGCCGAGCCCCGGCTGGTACCCCTCGTGCACCAGGTCCAGCCAGAGCGCGTCGTCGACGAGTACCCGGGTGCCCTTCGGGTCCTCGACCTTCGTGGCCAGCCAATCGGAGGCGGCCTGGTAGGGGGCGTTGGCGTCGGCGGTCATGGCGGTGCGGTCGCCGTCGTACCAGCGGGGGACGACGTAGGCGCCGGCCGCGAGTGCGAGGACGGCCGCGAGCGCGTACCGACCGCCGGTGACGTACCGCTTCTCGCCGTCCCGGCGCCATCGGCGCAGCACCAGGTGGGTCACGCTGGCGGTGCCGCCGGCCAGGACGAGGGCGAGGAACGGCAGCGCCTGGATGATGTACATGGCGGGCAGGTAGCCCGGCCGCATGGCCATCCCCGCGAGGATAGCCACGGCGAGCGCGGGCCCGGCGAGCGCCCGTGCCGTGACCGACCAGCGCCAGGTGAGCAGGAGCAGCAGGGCGCCGGCGAGTCCCCCGAGGGGCAGGACACGGTCGTAGTACAGCCAGGACTGGAGCACTCCGTGGGAGCCGGTGCCGGGTTCGAGGATGAAGCCGGAGCCGGGGCGGCTCATCTGGTAGACGATGCCGTCCCACAGCGAGACATGCCCGTCGCCCGGCAGCAACTCGCCCTTCAGCAGCGCGAAGAGGGGATACGAGATGCCGATGAGCGAGCACGCGGTGATCGCCCCGGTGAGCGCGAACTTCCGGGTGTCGCGGTGACTGTGCCGCCACATGGTGACCATCACGGCGGGCAGGACGAGCAGCATCGTCTCCTTGGTGAGCACGGCCGCGGCGGCCGCGATGCCCGCGCCGAAATGGTGCCAGAGGTGACGGCTCGGGGAGGCCGCGAGGCAGAAGGCCAGCAGCGTCCACATCACCGCGATGTTGTCGAGGAAGATCTCGCGCTGGAGGACCACCGACAGCGGGGAGAGCCCGAAGAGCACCATGCCGAGCCCGGCCGCCCAGCGGGGCAGTGCGAGGCGGCGGCCGAGGACGTAGACGAGGACCGCGCTGACCGCGCTGATCAGCAGCATCATGACCCGCATCGAGCCGACGGTCATCGACTCGGGCACGAGGTACGCAGGGATCCAGGTCAGGATGGCGAGCTGCACCCAGCCGAAGGGCGGGTGGTCGTACCAGTACGTGTAGTGGGCGAGACCCCGGCCTTCCTGTACGGCCCAGGCCTGGGCGAGGTAGGTGCCCTCGTCGTCGCTGAAGGTCGGGTAGTCGGCGATGTTCCAGCCCTGCACGACGAGGATCGCCACGAGGAGGACACCGCACAGGATGAGGTCGGGACGGGAGGAACGGAGTCTCCTGGGCGGCGTTGTTCGACCGGTCGAACCGGTTCTGGGCGCAGCTGTCCGCTGCGCGGGGACCTTGACTCCGGTCGCCGCGGGAAGTGTGGAGGTCACGCAGGAACGTCCTCTCGGTTCACGTGCGCGAGATGTGCGCCGACGTGGCTGGTCAACTCCCAGTCGTTGCGGCCGCGTTGCTCACGCCATACGGCGCGGACCGCGGCCCCGGCGAGCAGCACCTGGTAGAAGGGGCCGCCGACGATGAGCTTGAGGTAGTGCACGAGGCGGACCCGGAGCCCGTACTGCTTGCCGAAGTCGTGCAGTCCGACGAGCTCGAAAACGAAGGTGACGAGCGCGGTGACCGCCGGCAGGAAGGTGATGAAGGCGACGCCGACCGGGACGTCCAGGAAGAGCGCGATGGCCACGTTCAGCGGGATGATCACGCCGGAGATCGCCTGCAGATACGGCGTCATGAGGGTGTAGCGGGCGAGCAGCCGCTGCCGGAAGCCCGGGAGCTGCTTCCAGTCCTTCTTCCGGTAGACCTGGAGGAAACCCTGGTTCCAGCGGGTGCGCTGCTTCAGCAGGGACATCAGGCTGCCCGGGGTCTCCTCGCGGGTGACCATGTCGGAGTCGTAGGCGACGACGACCTTCTTGCCGACGCTGGACAGGCGCACGCCCAGATCGCAGTCCTCGGCGAGGCAGTTGGGGTCCCAGCCGTCGGCCTCGCGCAGCACCGTCGTCCGCACGAAGACGGTGTTGCCGCCGAGCGGGATGAAGCCCTTCTGCGCGTGCAGATGCAGCCGCGAGCGGAACCAGAAGAAGTACTCCAGGCAGTTGCGCAGGCTGTACCAGCTGGAGTGGAAGTTGATGAGCTGCACACCGCCCTGGACGACGTCCGCGCCGGTGGACCGGAACGCGTGGTCGACATGGGCGAGCAGTTCCGGATGGACCTGGTCCTCCGCGTCGAAGACCCCGACGACATCGCCGCGGCAGTGCGGCAGCGCCGTGTTCATGGCCTTGGGCTTGTTCTTCTTCTCATGGGTGTCGACGACGACCCGTACGCGCGGGTCGCGGGCCTCCGCCCGCCGGGCCACCTCGGTGGTCTCCGGGTCGTCGTGCCCGACGATGACGATGATCTCGAAGTCGTTGTGTGTGGACTCCAGCAGCCGCTGGATGGTGTGGTCCAGCACGGCCTGCTCGTGCCGGGCCGGAAGCAACAGCGAGAACGACAGGTGCTCGCCGCCGTCCGGTCTGCTGAAGCGGGTGGACGCGAGCACTTCGGGCGTACGCCACGCGTGCATCTGCCACCACAAGGTGAACGCCGCCATCCAGAACAGGGCCAGTGAAACGGCAGCGATGAAGACAGACGTCAGCAACAGATCCCCCCAGATCCCCAAACCCCCTTGCCGAGACGGTGAGTCACCGCCGTCTCGGCACTGTGGAGAGAGTAGGGGGGAACTGTGAAGCTCGGGGGCTGTTCCGATAAATAGCGTGTTTCGTACTGGTGGGCGGCTAGCGGGACGTGTCCGCACACATGCCCAATTGCGCCGCCCGGATCAGCCGCTCAGCGCCGCGCGCAGCCGCTCCGGGTCGGTCGTCGGGGCGTCACAGGTGAAGTTACGGCAGACGTACGCGCTCGGTTCACCGCCGACCAGCGGCCGGTCGGCCAACAGCGGGAACTCCTCGCTCCCCGGCACGCCGTACGCGACCACCGCACCGGGGGCGGTGCCCAGAAGTGCCGTACGGTGCAAGGCCTTTGTGGCCCGGTCGTCGAGGCTCGGCCCGACGATCGCGACCTCGCGGGGCCCGTCGAGGTTGGCCTCGGCGACGGCGAGCCCCCAGCCGATGAACCGGGGCACGCGCGGACCCAGCGCCTTCACCACGCCCAACGCCCGCTCGGCGGCGGTCCGATGGGGTTCGGCGCCGGTCTGGGCGGCATAGCTCAGCAGGGCACCCGCGGCGGCGGTCCAGCCGGACGGGGCGGCGTTGTCGGTCGGGTCCTGCGGGCGGCGGATCAACTGCTCGGCATCGGCGGCGGTGTCGTACAGGGCGCCCGACTTCTCGTCGACGAAGCCGACCAGGACGTGGTCGAGCAGCAGTCCCGCGAACTCCAGCCAGACGCCCTCCCCGGTCACGGACGCCAGCGCCAGGAAGCCCTCGGCGACATCGGCGTAGTCCTCCAGCACGCCCGCGTTGGCGCCGACCCGGCCGTCCTTGCTGGTGCGGGCGAGGCGGGCGTGGTCGTCGAGGTGGACGCGGACGAGGAGATCGGCGGCGGCGAGGGCGGCGTCCACCAGGTCGGGGCGGTCGAAGTAGGCGCCGGTCTCGGCGAGCGCGGCGATCGCGAGGCCGTTCCAGGCGGCGACGATCTTGTCGTCCCGTCCGGGAGCGGGCCGCTCGGCGCGGGCCGCCCGCAGCCGCTGCTTCACGGACTCGACCTTCTCGGCGTCGAACACGCCGTCCTGCTGCGGGAGTTGCAGGACCGAGGCACCCTCCTCGAAGGTGCCCTCCTCGGTCACACCGAAGCAGCGGGCGGCGAGTTCGGCGTCGTCCCCCAGCACGTCACGGAGCTGCTCGGGCGTCCAGACGTAGTACGCCCCCTCGACGTGCCGACCGGTCCCGTCGTCGCTGTCGGCGTCGAGGGCGGAGGCGAACCCGCCCTGCTCCGTACGCAGTTCACGCACCATGAAATCGGCGGTCTCCAGGGCGACCCGGCGGGCGAGCTCGGAGCCGGTGGCCCGCCACAGGTGCGCGTACACCCGGCACAGCAGGGCGTTGTCGTACAGCATCTTCTCGAAGTGCGGCACGACCCAGTCCCGGTCGACGGAGTACCGGGCGAACCCGCCCCCGAGCTGGTCGTAGATCCCGCCCCGCGCCATCCGCTCACAGGTGTCCTGCGCCATCTGCAGCGCGCCCTCGGCGCCGGTCCGGGCGTGATGCCGCAGCAGGAACTCGATCACCATGGACGGCGGGAACTTCGGCGCGCCACCGAACCCGCCGCGCTGCGGGTCGTACTCCCGGGTCAGCCCGAGCAGCGCCTGCGCCAGCTCCTGCTCCCCCGGCGCCTCGGTCCCCCCGAAGCCGATCTCCCGCCCGGCGAGATCCCGCACGATCTTCCCGGCGACGTCGGTGACCTCCTCCCGCCGGTCCCGCCACGCGACGCTCACACCCTCCAGCACCTGCCGGAAGGAGGGCATCCCGTGCCGGGGCGCCGGCGGGAAGTACGTCCCGAAGTAGAACGGCTCGGCGTCCGGGGTGAGGAACACCGTCATGGGCCAGCCGCCCTGCCCGGTGGCCGCCTGCACGGCCTCCATGTAGACGGCGTCGACATCGGGGCGCTCCTCGCGGTCGACCTTGATGTTGACGAAGTGCTCGTTCTGGAAGTCGGCGGTCGCCTGGTCCTCGAAGGACTCGTGCGCCATGACATGGCACCAGTGGCAGCTCGAATATCCGACGCTGAGCAGGACGGGTTTGTCACTCCTGCGCGCCTCCTCGAACGCCTCCTCCGACCAGGGCCACCAGTCGACGGGGTTGTCGGCGTGCTGGAGCAGGTAGGGGGACGTCTCATGGGCCAGTCGGTTCGGCATACCCCCATCCTGCCCCACGGGACCGGACCGGTCGTGGCGAAGCTCCGCCGCCCGGTCGGTCGTTTCCACCGGGGCCGCAAAGGTCACCGAAGTGGACGGTGATCGTCGCCCCCCTCGCGTTCGGGGCGTCCCGCAAGGACACTCATAGGCAAAGCAGTTGTCGCCGGAGGGGGACGGGACATGCGGGACAGTCATCGGGCGGAGGCCGAGCGGCTGTTGGTGCGCGCGGTGGAGGAGGAGGTACGGCGGTCGGGTGGCCGTATCGACGGCAAAGTGCTCATGGCCCGGGCGCGCGGAGCGCTGGACACCATGGCGCAGGCGGCCGCCGAGGAGTACGAGGCCTATACGCGTGCGCTGGACGAGACGGAGGCCGGGCGGCTGTCGTTCGGGCAGCGGTATGCGCGGGAGGGCGCCGGGACGCCGCTGCTTGTGGCGGGTGTGGCTGCTGTGGCGGCTGCGGTGGCCGATCTGGCGCTCGGTACGGGGACGGGGACCGCGGTCGGTGCGGGCGTGACCGTCGGGGTGGTGGGCGCGGCGACGACGGTGGTGAAGGTCGCCGGGTCGCATCTGCCGGCCGCGCATCACCGGGCCGGTGCCGCGGGGCAGCCGGGCGGGCCGGAGCAGTTGCGGCTGCAGTGGCTGACGGCGCTGGACGTGCGGGGGATCCGGCCGTTCCTCGATCAGCAGCGGGTGCTGGCCGCGTCCACGGGGCCGAAGAAGAGCGGGCCACAGCTGAAGGGGGCCAACAAGAGCGGGGCCGCGCGCGGGCGGAGTGTGCTGGAGCAGTCGTTCGGTCAACTGCCCGAGCCCGTGGGCCCGTTCGCGGGGCGGCGGCAGGAGCTGGCGCGGATCCGGCAGTGGGTGCAGGCCGCCCGGGCGAGCACACAGACCCGGCCGACGGTGGTCGTCCTGCACGGGGCGCCCGGCAGCGGCCGTACGACGCTGGCGGTGCGGGCCGCCCATGATCTGAAGGACCAGTTCCGCGGGGCGTGCGTGGTGGATCTGCGCGGCGACAGCCCGGAGGAGCCGCCGCTGTCCACCCGCGAGGCCCTGCTGCACCTGCTGAACCGGCTGGGCGCACCGCGCGAGCAGCTGCTGTTCCGGGAGCGTTCCTCGGCCGACCAGCAGGTCAAGCGGCTGAGCGAGCTGTACCACCAGCATCTGACCGGCGTGCCCGTCGCGGTCGTCCTCGACGACGCCTCGGACCCCGAGCAGGTCCGCACCCTGGTCCCGGAGCGGTCCGACAGCCTGGTCCTGGTCACCGCACGGACCCCGCTCGACCTGCCCGGCGACCTGCCGGCGTGGGTGCACCAGCTGCCCGTTACGACGCTGGACTCGGTGGGCACGGAGGAGCTGCTGGGCGCGGCCGCGCAGGACGCCTCGGGGCCGTACGACGCCGAATCCGCCGACCGAGTGCGGGAGTTGTGCGGCGGACTGCCGTTGGCGCTGCGCGTCGCCGGTTCCTCGCTGGGCCCGCGCTCGCCCCGGCAGCTGGCCTCGGACCTCGGGGCGTACGGGCCGGTGGAGCCGGTGGAGCGGGCGCTGTGGCTGCGCTACACCGACCAGGCGGAACCGGCGCGGCGGCTGCTGCGGCGGCTGGCGCTGGCCGGCCGTGCCTCGCTCGGCGCGGCCGCCGCCGCCGCGCTGCTGGCCACGGACGAGGCGGAGGCCACCCGGCACCTGGTCGCCCTCTCCCGCGCGGGCCTGATCGACCACGTGCGCGGCAGCCGCTACCGCCTGCACGACCTCGTGCGGGTCTTCGCGCACGCCCGGCTGCTGGACGAGGAGGAGCCGGCCGAGCGGGCCGCGGCGCAGGAGCGGCTGATCGTGAACTACGCCGAGCTCGCCGACTCGGTGCTGCGGCTGGTGGACGGCAACATGTCGACCCGCTCGGACCGCTTCGGTCCGCACGGCTTCACGTCCCTGGACGAGGCGCTGCGCTGGCTGGACGACGAGTCGAGCTTCATCACCTCGACGCTCCGGTTCGCGGAGGGCGTGAACCAGGCGGCGGTGCTGAACCTGCTGGGCGCGCTGTGCGACTACTGCCTGCTGCGCGGCGACCTCTACCGTCTGGGTGAGATCAACGAACTGGCCCAGGCCGTGGACCAGGGGCTGCTGATCCGCTCGGTGCAGTGGCGCACGGGTATCGCGGCCCGGCAGCTGGGCGAGCTGGACAAGGCCCGTACGACGCTCGCCTCGGTCGTCGACCTGTACCGGGAGGCCCAGCACGACGCGGGCGCGGCCCGTGCCCTGTGCTCGCTCGGCATCACCCTGCACCACCAGGGCAACCTCACCGAGGCGGCGGCCCGGCTGCGGGAGGCGCTGGACCTGCAGGCCGCGCCCGAGCTGGCCACCGACCGGGCCTGGACGATGCACGCGCTGGCGGCCGTGGAACGCGACCGCGCCCACCTCGCCGAGGCCCTGGACCTGTTGAACCGCTCCCTGGAACTGCACCGCGCCGGCGGGTCCCTGCACGGCGAGGCGTGGGCCCACTTCCAGCTCGGCCAGCTGTATCTGCGCCTGGGCGACGTGCCGCGCGCGGAGGCCGAGCTGCGGGAGGCGCTCGACCGGTACGGCCGGACCCGCGACGCCCGCGGCGAGGCGTGGGCGCTGACGCAGCTGGCCCGGGCCCGGCTGGTCGCGGGCGACGCCTTCACGGGGGTGGAGGAACTGCGCCGGGCGGCGGCCCGGCACCGCGACAACGAGGACGCGCGCGGCGAGGCCTGGACGCTCTACTACCTCGGTCAGGCGCTGGAGGAGGCAGGCAACCTCGACCAGGCGGTCCGTGACCTGGAGCGCTCACGCACGATGTTCTCCCGGATGCGGGACGTGTACGGGCTGGCCTGCGCCCGCCACCACTCGGCCCGGGCGACCCGCGACCTGCGTGCCGCCCAGACCGGGTCCCTGCGGAACTCGGGGTTCGCGAGGCAGCTGCTCGTCGACGCCCGCGCCGACTTCCAGCGCATCGGCGTCGCCCACGGCGAGGCGTGGACCTGTCTGGAGCTGGCCGTCGTGGACGCGGGCAACGCGCGTACGGCGCAGGCGCTGGCCCTGTGCGACGAGGCGGTGGGGCTGTTCGCGTCGTACGGGGACCGGCGGGGCGAGGACTGGGCCCATTTCCTGCGCTGCACGCTGCTGCCGTATGCGGCTCCGGGTGGGGTGGAGGTCGGTACGGCGGTGGCGCAGGAGGAGCTGGCGCAGCTGGGTCGGGCCGGTCATCCGGCGCGGGACGAGAAGCTGGACGACTACGTGGAGGCGTATCAGCTGCTGCTGGAGCGCGGTGTGAGCCTGGAGGAGGGGTGGCAGGCCTGGCGGCTGGGGATGGTGCCGAGCCGGCATGCGCGGGAGGTCATGGGGGTGGGGGTGGTGGCGGCCCCGTGAGTGTCCCGGACGGAGGAGGAACGGGCCTGCGGGCGCCTGCTCCGGCACCAGCGCGGCGGGACCGGTCGCTGCCGGTGCCGCCGGGCTGGTGTGCCCGGTCGGGGGACTCAGCCCTTCGCGGGTGAGGCCTTCCCCGACGCCTGCTCCGCGGCGCCCTTGCCGGAGGCCTCCCCCGCCCCGTCGGGGGCCTCGTCGAAGTCGACCCGGCCCATGTGGCGGTTCATGGACTTCATCAGGCCCCACACGGCCAGGGCCATCACCGCGAAGACGATGAAGCCGAGGACGCCGGGGGTCACCTTGTCCTCGTCGACCTCCTTGGCGAGGGTGACGAGATGGGTCATTGCCAGGCTCGCGCTTGCGCTCATGTCAGGCATTGTCGCGGATGCCTGCAAAGAGGTCGTCCTCGGGGAGGGAGGTATCCACGAGGGACTTCGCGAGCTCGTACTCCTCGGTCGGCCAGACCTCCTTCTGAAGCTCCATCGGCACCCGGAACCAGCCCCCGTCGGGGTCGATCTGCGTGGCGTGCGCGATCAGCGCCTTGTCGCGGATCTCGAAGAAGTCCGCGCACGGGACGTGCGTGGTCAGCGTGCGGTCCTTGTGCCCCGAGTCGTCCCAGCGCTTGAGCCATTCCCCGTACGGGGACTCCAGGCCCCGGTCGAGCATCGCCTGGTGCAGCGCCTCGGTGCGCGGGCGGTTGAAGCCCTGGTTGTAGTACACCTTCAGCGGCTGGTACGCCGGGCCGAACTCGGACTCCGGGTACTTCTCGGTGTCCGCCGCGCCCTCGAACGCCACCATCGTGATCTTGTGGGTCATGATGTGGTCGGGGTGCGGGTAACCACCGTTCTCGTCGTAGGTGGTGATCACCTGAGGACGGAAGGAGCGGATGCTCCGCACCAGCTCGCCGGCCGCCTTGTCGACGTCCTCGAGGGCGAAGCAGCCCTCCGGCAGCGGCGGCAGCGGGTCGCCCTCGGGCAGGCCGGAGTCGACGAAGCCGAGCCACTCCTGCTTGACGCCGAGGATCTCGCGGGCCTCGTCCATCTCCTTCTTGCGTACCTCGTGGATGTTCTCCTCGATGTACTTGTCGCCCTGCAGCTTCGGATTGAGGATGGAGCCGCGCTCCCCGCCCGTGCAGGTCACCACCAGCACGTCCACCCCCTCGGACACGTACTTGGCCATGGTGGCCGCGCCTTTGCTCGACTCGTCGTCGGGGTGCGCGTGGACGGCCATCAGTCGCAACTGGTCAGTCAAGACTCAATCCTCGTTTGGTCGGCGCCCGGTGTGACCGGGTGCGAACGGCGGCTTCTATAGTGACCGAATCGGGGGGCGAATAATTCCGGGGCCCCGAACCCGGGAGCCCCGTCCGGGACCTCGGTCCCGCCCCGGCCGAGAGGACGATCATGAGTACGGCGAGCACGCGACTGCCCGAGGGCCGTTACGGCCGCTCCTCGGACGAGCGCGCGGACCGCACACTGAAGGTCGCCGGCGCCGCCCTCGGGGCGCTGCTCCTCGCCGTGATGGCCTATTTTGCCTTTCACTACATCGGCCAGAACAAGATCAGCGCCGAAGTGATCAGTTTCGATCTCTCGGACGATGCGGTGGAGGTGAGGCTGGCGGTCGAGAAGGACGCGGGCGCCTCCGGCTACTGCACGGTGCGCTCCCAGGCGGAGAACGGCGCCGAGGTGGGCCGGGCCGACTTCCGCTTCGACGGGGACGCCACCCGCATCACCGAGGTCGTCACGCTCCGTACGACGTCACCGGGCACGACGGCCGAGCTCCTGGGCTGCCACGCCGACTGACGTCACCCGTATCACGTAGCGGCTGACCTGCGTTGACGCGATTTTGTTGACTTATGTCCTCCCCCTTCCGCCACTGAATTGTTAGGCTCGTGGTTTCGCCCACTCGTGAAGGAACATTCTTCTGGGTAGGGCGATGCTTTGTATTCCCAGTACCGACGAGGAGCACCTGTGACCCAGACCAGCGAGAACGTCACCTGGCTGACCCAGGAGGCGTACAACAAGCTCAAGGACGAGCTTGAGTACCTTACTGGTCCTGCGCGCACGGAGATCGCCGCCAAGATCGCGGCCGCGCGCGAGGAGGGCGACCTGCGGGAGAACGGCGGGTACCACGCGGCCAAGGAGGAGCAGGGCAAGCAGGAGCTCCGTGTGCGCCAGCTGACCCAGCTCCTGGAGAACGCCAAGGTCGGCGAGGCGCCGGCCTCGACGGACGGTGCCGTAGCGCCCGGCATGGTCGTGACGATCGCCTTCGACGGTGACGAGGACGACACGCTGACGTTCCTGCTCGCCTCCCGCGAGTACGCCAGCGCCGAGATCGAGACGTACTCCCCGCAGTCGCCGCTGGGGGCCGGCGTGATCGGCCACAAGGTCGGCGAGGACGCGGAGTACGAGCTGCCGAACGGCAAGACGGCCTCGGTGAAGATCCTGAAGGCCGAGCCGTACAGCGGCTGAACCCGGTCAGTGCCCTGCGCCTGACCGACCCGCCCTTGACGGCCCCCGGCGTCCGCGCGACGCCGGGGGTTTCGTCATGCCCAGGTCAGTCTCCTCGTGCCGATCTCATCGCGGGTTCTCAGGCCGTCGCCGAGCGATACTTCCGTACCGCCAGAGTCCGGAATATGACGATGATCAGGGCCGAGTAGATCAGTGAGGCCCAGACCGGGTGCTCCATCGGCCAGGCGCCCGAGGCGGAGACACCTGGGTTGCCGAAGAGCTCTCGGCAGGCCTGGACCGTGGCGCTGAACGGGTTCCACTCGGCGATGTGCCGCAGCCAGGGCGTCATCTGGTCCGAGTCCACGAACGCGTTCGAGACGAAGGTGACCGGGAAGAGCCAGATCAGCCCGCCGGACGTGGCCGCCTCGGGTGTCCGCACGGACAGGCCGATCAGCGCGCCGATCCACGTGAACGCGTAGCCCATCAGCAGCAGCAGCCCGAAGGCGCCGAGCACCTCGCCGACGTTGGTGTGCGTACGCCAGCCGACCAGGACGGCCACGATCGCGAGCACCAGCAGGGTGAGCGCCGTCTGCACCAGGTCGGCAAGGGTGCGGCCGGTCAGCACCGCGCCGCGCGCCATGGGCAGCGAACGGAAGCGGTCGATCAGCCCCTTGTGCATGTCCTCGGCGATGCCGGCACCGGCGCCCGCGGTGGCGAAGGTGACGGTCTGGGCGAAGATGCCCGCCATCAGGAACTCGCGGTAGACACCGGAGTCCGTGGTGCCGCCGATGGTCATGGATCCGCCGAACACATAGCTGAACAGCACCACGAACATGATTGGCTGGATCAGCCCAAAAATAATCATTTCGGGGATCCGGGACATACGGATCAGATTGCGCTTGGCGACGACCAGCGAGTCCCGGACGGACTGGCCGATCGGGTTCGGGCGGGCGGGCCGCGGTACGGCGTCGGTCACGGCGCTCACTTGAGGGTCTCCTTCTTGCGCTTGCGGCCCCTGGCGTCGGCGGGCGTACCGCTCGCGCCGTCGGCGCCGTCCTCTTCGTCGCCGACCTCCGCCACATGGCCCGTCAGCGACAGGAACACATCGTCGAGGGTCGGGCGGCGCAGGCCGATGTCGTCGATCTCGATGCCGCGGGTGTCCAGCTCGCGGATCACCTCGGCGAGGAGCTTGGCGCCGCCGGTGACGGGCACCGTGAGCTTGCGGGTGTGCTCCTCGACGGTGGTGTCGCCCTTGCCGAAGCCGCGCAGCACCTCGGCGGCGGTCGCCATGTGCTCGCGCTCGTGCACCACGACCTCGACGCGCTCGCCTCCGGTGCGGGCCTTGAGCTGGTCGGAGGTGCCGCGGGCGATGACGCGGCCGTGGTCGACCACCGCTATGTCGTGCGCGAGGTGGTCGGCCTCTTCCAGGTACTGCGTGGTCAGCAGCAGGGTCGTGCCGCCGGAGACCAACTGCTTGATGACCTCCCACAGCTGCTGGCGGTTGCGCGGGTCGAGGCCGGTCGTCGGCTCGTCCATGAACATCACGGGCGGGGAGACGACCAGGGCCGCGGCAAGGTCGAGCCGGCGGCGCATGCCTCCGGAGTAGGTCTTGGCGGGCCGGTCGGCGGCGTCCGCGAGGTTGAACTGGTCGAGCAGCTCACCGGCGCGGGCCTTGGCGGCCTTCGCCGACATCTGGTAGAGCTGGCCGACCATCTGGAGGTTCTCCCGGCCGGTCAGGTATTCGTCGACCGCGGCGAACTGGCCGGACAGACCGATGGAGCGCCGGACCTGGTCGGGGTGGGCGAGCACGTCGATGCCCGCGACGACGACCCGGCCCCTGTCGGGGCGCAGCAGGGTCGTCAGGCAGCGGACGGCCGTCGTCTTGCCCGCCCCGTTGGGCCCGAGCAGGCCGAGGACCGTGCCCTCGGGGACATCGAGGTCGACGCCGTCCAGAGCCCTTACGTCACCGAAGGTTTTGACCAGGCCTTCGGCATAGATGGCACCTGGCATATGAGTCTCCACGTCGTCGGGTCGCTTCGAGAAGCGTGGGTTGGTGGGTTCGGTTCTGCCTGAGGAGTGGCACGAGACACACCATAACGCGATGTATCGCGTCTCACAACGGGCTTACCCGATCGAGTGACAAAGAGCCCATGACCTCGGCCTTTACCGGTCCTACGACCCCGGCGCCTCAGTCGATGACGATGTACCCCGCCTGTCGCAGGGCATCGCCGACCTCGGCGCAGTGGGCCGGGCCCTTCGTCTCCAGGTGCAGCTCGACCTCCGCCTCCGTGAGCCCGAGCCGTGGGTCGGTCCGCACGTGGCTCACATCGAGGACGTTAGCGTCGACCACTGACAACACCCCGAGAAGCGTCGCGAGGGCGCCCGGCCGGTCCGTCAGCCGCAGCCGAACGGCCAGGTAGCGGCCCTGCGCCGCCATGCCGTGCCGCAGAACGCGCTGCATCAGCACCGGGTCGACGTTGCCGCCGGACAGCACCGCAACGACCGGCCCCTCGAACGCGCCCGGATCGCTCAGCAGCGCCGCGACCGGGCTGGCCCCGGCCGGCTCGACGACCAGCTTGGCCCGCTCCAGACACAGCAGCAGCGCGGCGGACAGCTCGTCCTCGCTGACTGTGCGCACCTCGTCCACCAGATCACCGACGATCGCGAACGGTACGTCACCGGGCCGGCCGACCTTGATGCCGTCGGCCATCGTCGCCGGGTTCTCGATCGACACCGGACGCCCCGCCGCCAGAGAGGGCGGATACGCCGCCGAACCCGCCGCCTGCACACCGACGATCCGCACATCGGGCCGCAGGGCCTTCACCGCGACCGCGATCCCCGCCGCGAGACCGCCGCCGCCGATACCGACGACGATCGTGCGCACCTCCGGGCACTGCTCCAGGATCTCCAGGCCGACCGTGCCCTGGCCCGCGATGACGTCCGGGTGGTCGAAGGGATGGATGAACACCGCGCCCGTCTCGGCGGCGTACTCCTGCGCGGCGGCCAGGGTCTCGTCGACCACGTGACCGTGCAGACGCACCTCGGCGCCGTAGTCACGCGTCGCACTTATCTTCGGCAGCGGCGCGCCCTTCGGCATGAACACCGTCGAGTGCACGCCGAGCAGCGAGGACGCCAGGGCGACGCCCTGTGCGTGGTTGCCCGCGCTCGCGGCGACCACACCGGCGGCCCGCTCCTCGGGCAGCAGACCGGCGATCCGGACGTAGGCGCCGCGCAGCTTGAACGAACCGGTCCGCTGGAGGTTCTCGCACTTGAGGTGCACGGGAGCGCCGACCAGCTGGGTCAGGTACCTGCTGCCCTCCATCGCGGTGACACGTGCGACGCCGGTGAGCATCTTCTGCGCGCCGCGTACGTCGTCGAGGGTGACCGGGGGCAAGGGGACGGCCTTGCGGTAGTTCATGGCTCAAGTCTCGCAGTTCACCTGCCGCAACAGCCGTAGTGACCAGCGTCCGAGACTGGTTTGCGCAGCGCCGGTACGGCCCGCCTCCCATCCGCGTACCCTGTCCCCCAACCCAGCACCCAGTATGAAGTGAGCCCCCGGCCATGCCCACAACACCTGAAATGTCGATGGACATGACGACCGTCGGTGACACCGGCCTCCTCGACGCGCTGCAGCACGAGGTGGCGGTGTTCGCCCGGCGTGCCGAACAGACCCGGCTCGGCGGGGTCGGACAGGTGCGCAACTCCATGGACCGCGCCGCGTACCTGCTGCTCAACCGGCTCGACAAGGAGGGGCCGATGGGCGTCAAGGCGCTCGCCGCGAGCATGGGCATCGACTCGTCGACGGTCACCCGGCAGGTGGCTCCCCTAGTCGACACGGGCCTGGTCAAGCGGACCTCGCACCCCGAGGACGGGCGTGCCGTGGTGCTCCAGCTGTCCCCGCGCGGGCTGTCCCGGCTGGAGGAAGTGCGCTCGTCCCGGCGTCAGCTGATGGCCGAGCTCACACACGACTGGGCACCCGAGGAGCGCGAGGCGTTCTGCACACTCCTCACCCGCTTCAACCTGGCGCTCTCCGCACGGATGGCGGCGCAGGGCGTGCCGGGGACGGAGCCGCAGTCGGCTTCCTGAGCCACGGGTGAGACACGTGCACGCGCGCGTGCGGCGGGAGTTACCAGACGCCGCGTGCCGCTCCGGGCCGGGGGCGGGCACGCGCGCGTGGTGCCGGGACTCCACCGCCCCTCACCAGCCCCTCCCCGCGCCCGCCGCGTGGAGCGCGATCTTCCACGACAACCGAGGCATGCCGCATGGTGCGCGGGCTCTTGACCGAAAGCCCACCGCTGGCCTCATATGAGACCGGGTCCTCGTGGTCGTACGCGGGTTCACATCCGGTGGGCCGGGTATGCCACCGGGATCCGTATCCTCAGGTCGGCCTCAGGCGGGAGGCGCGGTGCGAGAACGGCAAGCGTCCCAAGGTGCCCGCCGGGCCCGGGAGTTCGAGGCGTTCGTCGCCGGCGCGGCGGGGCGGCTGCTGCACACCGCCACGCTGCTCACGGCCGAGGCCCCGGACGACAACCCGCGCGCGCGGCGCCTGCTGACCCTGGCCCTCGCCCACACCTACGCCTGCTGGAACCGACTGCGCGGCGAGGACCCCTACGACCGCACCCGCCGGTACCTCGCCACCCGCTTCGCGCACGGCGCCTGGCACCAGTACGGCGCCTTCGGCCGGGCCCGCCCGCACCCCGCCGGCGCACTCGCCCACCTCACCCCGCAGGAGCGCCTGATCCTGGTCCTCAGGCTGTACGAAGGGGTCGCCGAGGAACAGACGGCCGCGCTGCTCGGGCTGCCCACGGAACGCGTCCGCGCCCTGTGCGACCGGGCGACGGCGACGGTCCTCCATCCGCCCCGGGGGCCTGCACCGGCGGTGACGGAAGCGAAAGTGGCGGCGTCGTGATCGGGGGTCTGCGGTGAACCGGCTGGAACGGGAAGCGGCCGCGCGGCGGATCATGGAGCGGACGCCGCCGCGGGTACCGCCGGACCTCTGCGCCGAGGCCGTGCGCCGCGGCAACCGCCTGCTGCGACGGAGGGCCCTCGCCCTGCGCCTGGGCTGGCTGCTGCTGTTCGCCGTAACCGTGGCGTTCACCGTGTGGGCGCTCACGGCCCGCCCCTGGGTGGAGCCGCCGTCAGAGACGACTCCACCACTGACGGGCTGGTGAGCGCGCCGGCCAGCTAGCCGAGCGCCTGCTGGAGGTCCTCCAGGAGGTCGTCCGCGTTCTCGATGCCCACGGAGAGGCGTACGAGGTCGGCGGGGACCTCCAGGGCCGAACCGGCCGCAGAGGCGTGCGTCATCCGCCCCGGGTGCTCGATCAGCGACTCGACACCGCCGAGGGACTCACCCAAGGTGAACACCTTGGCGCGGTTGCAGACCTCGACGGCCGCCTCCTCGCCGCCCTCGACCTGGAAGGAGACCATGCCGCCGAAGGATCGCATCTGCTTGGCGGCGATCTCGTGACCAGGGTGATCCGGCAGTCCCGGGTACAGCACCCGCGTCACGCGCGCGTGCCGGGTGAGCATGTCGGCGACCCTGGCCGCGTTCTCACTGTGCCGGTCCATGCGCACGGAGAGGGTCTTGGTGCCGCGCAGCACCAGCCAGGAGTCGAAGGGCCCGGCGACCGCGCCCATCGCGTTCTGGTGGAACGCCAGCTCCTCGCCCAGCCCCTCGTCGCCCACGATCAGCGCGCCGCCCACGACGTCCGAGTGGCCGCCCATGTACTTGGTCAGGGAGTGCACCACGACGTCCGCGCCGAGCGACAGCGGCTGCTGGAGGTAGGGCGTGGCGAACGTGTTGTCGACGACGAGCCGGGCGCCCGCGTCCCGGGCGATCTGGGCGACGGCGGCGATGTCGGTGATGCCGAGCAGCGGGTTGGAGGGGGTCTCCACCCACACGACCTTGGTCTTGGGGGTGATGGCGGCCCGTACGGCTGCGGGATCGCTCGTGTCGGCGACCGACCATTCCACGCCCCACCGGGCGACGACCTTCGCGAACAGGCGGAACGTGCCGCCGTACGCGTCATTGGGGATGACCACGTGGTCGCCGGGGCTGAGCAGCGTACGCAACAGGCAGTCCTCGGCCGCCAGTCCGGACGCGAACGCGAGTCCACGGCGCCCGCCCTCCAGGGCGGCGAGGTTCTCCTCCAGGGCGGTCCTGGTCGGGTTGGCGCTGCGGCTGTACTCGTAGCCGCCGCGCAGACCGCCCACCCCGTCCTGCTTGTAGGTGGACACCTGGTAGATCGGCGGGACGACCGCACCGGTGAGGGGGTCGGCCGTGTTGCCCGCGTGGATGGCGAGCGTCTCGAAGTGCTGACTGATGTGCCTGTCGCTCATGAGAACCGAGCGTAGTGCGCTCGTCCTCCGCATGCCGCCGCCACGGCGCGGCGCAGGCGCCCGCCTGCCGTCGGACGCGGTTTTCCACAGGGTCCGAGGGAGGGGGTTGGCCAATCCTCGGCCACGTCTGGTTCGCTTGATGCATGGAAATTCTCTGGGTCCTGATGGGTCTGCTCATGATCGGTTTCGTGCTGGGTCCGTTCGTGATGCGCAGGCGCAGGGGGATAGAGCTGGTCGCGCCGGGCCACCCGGACGCCGCGGACCCCGCGAACTACGGATTCGTACGGCAGGAGGAGCTGGACGTCCGCATGCCCGGCCCCGACCAGGACCTGGTGGACGTGCTGGACCTGGTGCAGCGCACCCAGGACCACCGGGCCGCCGCCCAGCTCCTCGCCGGTACGGAGGCGGAGGGCGAGCTGCGCTGGCAGCGCGTGCAGGCCTTCGCGGGCGCGGCGTCGCTGGAGCTCCAGCAGCGGCCGGGCGGCGTCAGCGAGACGCCGGGCGGGCAGTGGCTGCGGGTGTGGCGGGCCGAGGCGCCCAAGGACGCTGGCGGCGCGGCGGTGCACGCCGAGTTCCTGGTGCAGCAGGCGTGGCGGACGGCGACGCCCGGCACGGACGAGTTCCGGATCATCATGGAGGAGGCGAAGGCGGCCTGCGGCGACGCGGCGCTGCTCGCCCCCGGTGACCCGATCCCGTACATCATCGAGCTGTCGGTGGCCCGGGGCCTGGCCTATCCGCGCGCGGAGTTCGAGCAGCTCTGGCTGAAGATCCTGGACCGCGCGCCGAACCACATGGGAGCGCACCTCGCCGCGCTGCACTACTGGTGCGAGAAGTGGCACGGCTCGCGCGAGCTGGCGTCCCAGTTCGCGGAGGCCGCGGCGGCCCGTGCCCCGCAGGGCTCGCTGCTGGCGGCGATGCCGCTGTTCGCGGTCTTCGAGCACCTGCCCGAGGTCAATCTGGTCGCCAGTTTCTACCAGAGCGAGGTCGTGACCAAGGCGATCCACGGCGCCCTGCACGCGGTGCACTCGGCCCGCCCCGACGACCCGATGCTGGCGCACGTCCGCCATCTGCTGGTGTTCTTCCTGGTCCGCTCCGAGCGCTGGTCGGAGGCCATGAGCCAGCTGATACACATCGACGGCCATGTGGGCGCCCTGCCCTGGACGCTGTCGCCCGACCCGGCCGCGGAGTTCGCGGTCTACCGGGCCCTGGCCGTGGCGGGCTACGAGGCGAACGGCGGCAGCCCGGCGACGCTGCTGCACTGAACCTGCCGTACGCCCTGATCGCAGTCCGTGGCGGCAGGCGGGCCGAGTGCCGGAATGCGGGACGGCCCGCATGCGTTCACCACCTGCCGCCCCGTCCAGGGCGAACCCCGGAACTCCACGAGGGAACCCGGCGAGGAGACGAAGGAGCGTCTCGGGAACTCTGTGTGTGTCTGAGTAACTCAGGCTTTTCGGGCGCGGCGTGGCCGTTTGTCGCCATCGTGGGGTCCGAACCTCGAGGTGAGGGTGTGGACTTCGGTGGCGTGCAGGTGGTGGAAGCCGGTCCGCTCGGCGGCGCGGGAGCGTCGTCGACAGGTTCCGCGTGAGAGCCGCACCCGGCCGGCCCAAACAGGCTCCGGCCAGGGTGGCACGGGTACTCCATGACCTGGCACCGGACCGTGAGGTGCTGGTGCCTGGGTGTCATGCCCCACCGGACGCTGGACCACCCCGGTAGGGGTGGTGGCGGGGACCGTACGCACATCGGGCATACGGCGGGAAGTCAGTGACCGGCGGGCCGGTGTGGGGCACATCTTGCCGGGGGTGGTCTTCGGCCCGGACGGCCGGGGTGGTGCGGCTGCCTGGCGGCGGGCGCGGCGCAGGCGGCGGGTGGTTCGTTTGGGGCGGCGCACACTGCGGACGGTGCCGTCCACGGTGGTGCGGATGGTCCGGATACCGGTGGCGCGCTCGGTTGCGGTGTGGGATTGGGCGAGCAGACCACGCGAGACGATCCGGCGGGCAGCGGCGTGGTCGCGGTCCATCGACAGCCCGCACACTGCGCAGTGGGCCCATGTCCAGCCGCGCTCATCGAGCCGGTCCGGGCCAGGGTGATGGCCCAGCGGTCCGAGGCAGCCGGGACATAGCGCGGAGGTATCCCGGGCGGGGACGGTGACCACCGCGATGCCCGCCTTCGCGGCCAGGTGCCGGATCGCCTCGGCGACGGTGCCGCGGACCTGCCCCGACAGGCGGGCGTTACCGCGCCTGCGGCCGCGCGCCTCCAGGGTGGCGAGGTCTTCGAGGTAGATCGCGGTGGCGCCGAGCGCGACGGTCTGGTCGACGGCCCAGCGGGCCGCCGCCCACGCCAGCGCCTGATTCAGGTGGCGGATGCGGGCGCACACCCGCACATGCTCGCGCTCCAGCACTTCGGCCCGCCGGTGCAGGTCGGCCCAGGCACGGCGCGGGACACCCAGTCCGTCCGCGAGGGCACGGTAGTGGTCGCGTTTGGCGGCGAGGTGTTCGCGGTGGGTGCGCAGCCGGTGCAGTTTCGCACTGACCGCGGTGGCGTCGAAGACCAAGCGACGGCCGTCGGTGACCACCCGCCCGGTGGCGCCCCGCCCGGTCAGGCGGCCAACCGTGCCGGTGAGCAGAGTGTTCACCCCCCAGTCGAAACCCACCGCCACGGTGTGCCCAGAAGCTTTGGCGGCCGGGGCGGAGCGCGTGTGCGGCAGGTCCACGGCGATCCGCCCGGCCCGGGTGGGGCGCAGGGTGGGGGTGTGCAGCACCGCGTCTGGGTCAACGGTGCCCGGCAGACGCAGGTCGATCACATGCCAGGCCCACTCCCGCCCCGAGGCCGGTGCCGCGCACAGCGGGAGCTTCACCCGCAACCGCGCTGTCGTCTCGTCCAGGCGCTGCAGGGTGACCTGCTGGCGGTCCATCGCGGCAAGCAGCACCTGCGCCGCGACCCGGGGCGGCTCCTCCAGCTCGCACAACCCGGCGGGCAGGCGTCCATGCTCGGCCAGATACGCGCGCACCTGCCGGGTCCGGTTACGGATTTCCGCACCACTGACCCCGGCGGGCAGCAGCGCCCGCAACGCGGCCCACTCCGCCCCGGTGCGCCCTCGGGGATCGGCGGGCCAGGTGGCCAGGACCGCCGCCACCACAGTGCGCCGGTGCACCGCCAGGCGCAGGGTACGCGCCGCGTACTCCTCGGCACCCCGGCGCACCCGGTCCGACACATACACCCCCTCGGCAGGAGCGGCATCCGTGGGCCAGCCCAGGCGGCGCATCGCCATCCACCCCTTGGACGGCAGTACTACGCCCTGCCCCTCGACACCGGCGGCCAGCACATCCAGCGAGTCCTCGTCCCACCGGGAAGCCACCAGACGGCCGGTCAGCTCGCGGCTCAACCCGGCGAGGAAATCCACTCGTTCATACAGCAAGGCCTGGCCGACCTGCTCACCACTGCCCTCGATCACACCACGGAAGGCGGTACATGTCGCCGTCGCCACTAACCGGCCCACACTCACCACCCCATCCATGGCCCCGAACCGGGCACATCCCCGCATCCGATCGGCCTAACGACCGACCACCGCACAAAGACACGCACCCGGCGACCACACCCCGATTCATTCAGGAAAACGCAGCAAAACCGCCAACAGTTGAAGACCCTGCGACATGCTGTTCGGCCATACGCCCACCCTGCCCACCCCCAAGCAGGCGCTGAAGGGCCGCCCCGAGCCGGCCTTCACAGTCCCCGACCGCCACACCGTCCTCGGCAACCCCCTGCTCGGCCTCTACCCCGAGGGCCTGGAAATCGCCGACTTCGGCCTGGGCTGCTTCTGGGGCGCCGAGCGCAAGTTCTGGCAGCTCCCGACGGGCGTGTGGACAACCCTGGTCGGCTACCAGGGCGGCTACACGGAGCACCCCACCTACGAGGTGGTCTGCTCGGGCCTGACCGGCCACAGGAGGCGGTCCGCGTGGTGTACGACCCGACGCTGATCTCGTACGAGAAGCTCCTGCAGACCTTCTGGGAGGCCCACGACCCGACCCAGGGCTTCCGCCAGGGCAACGACGTCGGCACCCAGTACCGCTCGGCGATCTACACCCACACCCTGGCCCAGGCAGCCGCGGCCGAGTCCTCCCGCGAGGCGTACCAGAAGGTCCTGACGTCCTCGGGCTACGGCAGGATCACCACGGAAATCCTCCCGGCCGAGGGACGCACCTTCTACCCGGCCGGGGCATATCACCAGCAGTACCTCGACAAAAACCCGGCGGGATACTGCGGGATCGGCGGGACGGGGGTCAAGCTAAGTACCCCGTTCGGGACGAACTGGGGGGCGTCTTGCCCGACGGGTGTCGCTCCGGCGCCGGAGGTCACGGACAAGTAGCCAGTGCCGTAGGTACTGAAGAGGGCGCCGTGGCACCGGCAATCCGCACGGTGCTGCGGCTGGCGCTCTCCGTCGCAGCGAACGGCAGTCGAAATCAGTGGCCGCCTGAACCGGCCGACTCCACGCTGTACGCCATGGACAACCGCAACGCGGGATCCGTGCGGCCTATGCGCCGCAGGCGCAAGCATGGCCCGGCCGCGGAGCCTCGGCCCTGTCAGCCTCCGCCCTCCGCCGGGCCGCCTCGCAAGGTCAGCTCTCCGCGCGGGCGGGCAGCCGCCATCCCGGGCGCGGGAAGTGGCAGGTGTAGCCGTCCGGGTAACGCTCCAGGTAGTCCTGGTGCTCGGGCTCGGCCTCCCAGAAGGGGCCGACCGGCTCGACCTCGGTGACGACCTTGCCCGGCCACAGTCCGGAGGCGTCCACATCCGCGATCGTGTCCTCGGCGATCCGCTTCTGCTCGTCATCCACGTAGTAGATCGCCGATCGGTAGCTGAGGCCGATGTCGTTGCCCTGGCGGTTCTTGGTGCTTGGGTCGTGGATCTGGAAGAAGAACTCCAGGATCGCGCGGAAGTCGGTCTTCTCGGGGTCGAAAAGAACCTCAATGGCCTCCGCGTGCGTGCCATGGTTACGGTACGTCGCGTTCGGCACGTCACCCCCGGTATATCCGACGCGGGTCGCCGTCACGCCCGGGAGCCGGCGGATCAGGTCCTGCATCCCCCAGAAGCATCCGCCCGCCAGCACGGCCCTCTGCGTCTGCGCAGCCATTGCGGCCCCTCCAATATCTGTCAGCTCGGTCACTTGGGCTGCTCGGCTCGCACACCACCGGCATCCCATACCCAATCGCCTCAACGCGCGAGGGTTCCAAGCGATTCCGTGCCCGTCCAACCGGCGCGGCGGCCGCCGGTCGCCGACCGCCGCGAGGAGCGCACCGACCTGTTGCCTCCCCCACGCCGGTGGCCTCATCCGGAGAGCCCTATCGTGACGGCATCAATACTGCCGACTGCAGATACCAGCAGTACTTCTCCGACAGCAAAACCCCTACGGCTACCGCGGCATCGGCGGCATGGGCTCAAGCCAAGTGAGCCCTTTGTGAGCAACTGGGGCCCTCCTGCCCCACCGGCATAGCCAAGACGGACGTCCGACCAGCTGTGGCTCGCCGGTCGAGGGCGTAGACCCGTGACCCGCTCACCTCTCAGCAGCCGACTGCTCAAAGGACCGGTAGATCCCCTCGGGATCATCGTGGGCCCATGCCGCGTACTCCTCGAAGCCCAGGTTGCCGATGCTCAGGTTCGCGTAGACGTCGTGCACCCCGGCGGGGACGGTGCGGAACTCGCGGCCGAACTCGGTCAGCTGCTCGTAGTCCTCATCGTCCTCGCACTCCTCGCGCGTCAGCGTGGTGACCGCCAGCAGCGCGTGGGTTTCAGCCTGCATGGTTGTCTGGTCGGCAAGAAAGACAACGGACAGGTCCTCGGCGGCGCTGACCGCAGTCAGCACCTCGTCAACGGTCGCCCCTGCCCAGGCCGGATCGTTTATGAAGTGGACGTGCGCCTCGTACTGCTTGTTGTCTCCCCAGGGCTCCATCAGCGCCGCCGCCACGTCCTGCCACGCCTGGTCGTCGTCGTAGTCGGTCCTGACGACCGGGGCATCGAACTCATCATGGCCGGTGACGGCGGGCAACGCTCTCATGGATCCTTCTCCTCAGTGACGATCGGTGATCCGTGCCGTGACTGTCTCATGGGCCGTCTGTCACGCCCGCGGGTCGGTCCTGGGTGGCCTGAGGCGGTAGGACTCGGTCCCGGTGTCGTCGGGCGCGCGGTGCCACGGCCGAGTCGTCCCGTGGAAGCAGCCGCGTCGAAAATCAATGGCCGACAGGGATCCGTCGGCCTCACCCTGTGCTCCATGGAAGAACCGCAACGCAGGATCCGCGCGCTACACACGGCATCCACGATCACCGTCTATCAGGCGTACTCCCCCGAGATCGGTATGCCCGCGGTTCGCCAGGGCCGTTTCCCCGCCGCATGGAAGCGGGACCGCATGACGTGGGTCATCAAGCCGCGTTCACAGCCCCATCCATGGTCCTGGCAGGATGCGGACCCCAAGCGGATCTACTCTCCGACCCCGCGGGCGACCTCACCGATCAGGTCGGCCAGTAGCCCTGGGTGGGACAGAAACGGATGGTGGCCGGTCGGCAGGTCGATCACACTGGACGCCCGCCGGGCGAACTCCCGCTGCTTCGCCGGCGGCGTGGCCCGGTCCCCGGTACAGACGACGTACGTCGAGGGGGTCTTGTGCCAGGCGATGCCGCGCGGAGCCTGAGCGAAGACCGCCTGTGACTGCGGTCCCAACCGCCGGAAGGCGCCCGCCTCGGCCTCCTCGTCGCAGTCGTGCAGGAAGGCGCCCCGCAGGTCGACCGCCGTATTCGGGACGACCGTGCCATCATCCCGCGGGACGACCCAGGGGGCGGGTTCAGGTCCGGCCAGGGAGGCGAGGGATTCACCGCGGTCCGGCACGACCGCGGTGATGTAGAGGAGGTGGCTGACGTCGTCCCTGCCCGCGGCGGCGTCGGTGATCACCATCCCGCCGTAGGAGTGCCCGCACAGCAAGGCGGGGTGCCCAGGCTCCTGGTCCAGCACGGACCGCACCGCGTCAGCGTCGGCGTACAAATCCGCCCTGTACGCGGCGCCCGCCCGCTCGCCGCAGCTGGGCAGTTCCACACTGCGGCTCTCCAGCCCCAGGGCGGCGAGTGGCTCCACCATCCGGTTCCACCACCAGTCGGCATCCTGCGCGCACGCGCCATGGACGAATACGACCCGCATCCAGGCCTCCCTCAGCTTCCCAGCCGCCCCGTGACGACCGCACGTCCAGGCCATCATGTCCAGCCCGAAGGTCAACCGTTTTCCTCTGCGCGCGAATTTCCTCATGCCATCGGCTGGCCCTCGCCGCGAGCACCTGAAGACGCGTGCGGGCTTGCTCGATCTGATCGACAGGGCCGCCTGATCCGCAGGCCGCCGATGCCCAGCCTGCCACCCTCCCGAGAGATCCCGCCGCCCACCTTGAGGGACAAGGACTGTGAACGTGGCTTGACCGGGGTCATCAAGCGGCGTTCACAGCCTCTTCCCATGACGGGTCGCGACAGGAGCAAGTGGGGCGGTGCGGGCTCCCGTTCTCGGCGTCAATCGTCGGCCACCTCGGCGAGTTGAGCCGCCGAGCGGCGATGCTGTCTTCAGCATGACAGCTCGGAGACCGTTCTCATAGAGCCAAAGGCACAGCTCAGCGGCCTTGTCCAGCCTCATCTCCGGCTCTCACAATCCCCGTCATGGATCACACCGACAAGGTCGATCAGGATGCGGTGCTGCGGGCTCGCACGATACTGCTCGGATCAGGCAGACCGAGCGTCGGCCAACAGGTCGAGGCGTACCGCGTGCTTTCGTTGGTAAGTCCGCTGACCTACCTGCCGAAGCTGACAGAGGCACTGCTCTCTTATGGATACGCGCCAGAGGTCCGGGACCGGCCGGAGGTGCGATTGGCGCGCCACGCCGAGGCGGCTGCCACGGCACGGCGCATCGATGCAGGCGATCCCAGGAGGACCGAGTTGCTTGTCCGGGCTCTGTCCGCGTACCGCTGCGAGCTGTACGCCGTCGGACGGCGGGCTGAGGGCTTCGCCATATGCGAGGAGATGGCCGCGGCCGGACGGTGGGGTTTCGCGCACGGTCAAGTGCAGAGTCCCATGTACGGGCACGGACCGCTGGCCACCGCCTTGGCCGAGAACGGCAATCACCAGGAGGCCGCGGAGCTCTGCGGGCAGTTGGTGCAGGCCGCTCGCTCGGAAGGCCCGGCGAAGGTCTCTTTCTGGACCATGCTGGAATGGGCGGCCGAGCTGGATGCCGCTGGACACCATGAGGCGGCCCTGAAAGCCTTCGCGGACATCGTGGACACCAGCCGTGCCGAACTCGATGAGGAAAGCACTGCGCTGGCCATCCTGACATGGCAATTGGTCCACCAGGCCGGGATGCTGGACGTGGCTGGGCACCACGTGGAGGCCCGCAGGGTCCGACAGGAGGCCCTTGCCCTGCTGTCCGAGCTGGACAGAACCGGAGAACGCAAGAGCTGGAGCAACATCCTGTCGTGGTGGACCACTCTGTACGCCCTGTCGGGCAGCTCGGCGGAGCCCGTGCCGCTTCCGGGTACACCGACGCCTCCGTTCGGCTTCCCTTTCCTCGACTGGTCACCGGACATCAAACAGGCATACTTCGACGGCCTGCCCAACCTCGAAGCAGAGGTCGCCAGCCTGAGAGAGGTGGCCGAAACAGACCCGCGCGAACATCTTCCCGCCCTGGTAGCCCTGCACCGAAGGCTCACCATTCGTTCGGCCCTTTACTGGGAGAAGCGCAGTCACCGCATCCTGAAGCCCCTCCGCCCGCTCTTCAATGAAGGCGTGGCGCTCGCGCGCCGCTTGACCGACCTGGCAGGCACGGAGCAGAGCCAGGAGACGCTGGCACGAGCCTTGACCGACCGTTCCATGTTCCTTGTCGCCGCCAAACAGTACGGCGAGGCCTATGACGACTACCACGAGGTCGTCGACCTGCTCGGCTGACAAGTCACGTGACCAGCGAATGGCAAGGGCGCGTTCGCCGAGCTCGGAGACGGGTGCAGGGTCAGTCCCAGATCTGTCAGGGTGCGGACGGCCTCCTCGGCGTCCGATCCACGGGCACGGAGTGATCCGAAGCGTGGATCATGGACCGGTGATGAAGTGGACGAAGCAGGCGGGTCCGGTCGAGCAGTCAGGGCATGAACCGGAGCTCTCCGCCTACCAACGCGCTCTGCGGGACAGGCTTCTCGCCGTCCCTGTGGTTCCCGCGCCCGAGCCCTGGCAGCCCGTCTTCGAGCGCCGCGTTCCCGTCGGCGGGCTCCTCGGGATCGGCTTCGCTTCGCACCCCGACGACGGCCACGATCTGGTGATGGTCGTCTCCCACGACGGCCACGGCCTCTTCGACGCCGTCACGGGAGAGAAGATCGCCCGGGACCGTGACCCCGATCCCGAGGACAGCACTCCCGACGCGGTTGCCGATCTGTCGTGCCCCGGGCTGGGACCAGTTGCCGGAAGCAGAGTGCGCATCGCCGGGCTCTTCGGGGGAGGACTTCACACCACCACCGCGGACGGCTGGACTCTGGAGGTCGTCACCCCGGCCTGGCCGAACGATCGTGTCCTGCTGTCTCGTGATGGCGGGCTGCCCCACGCCGGTCCGCATGGAGAGCGGTGGTGGCACATCTTTCACTCGCACTACTCCGAACTCAGAGCAGTCGGCTTCTCGCCCTCCGGACAGACCATTGCCGTAGCGACGAGCAGCGACATTTCCCTGTGGACACGTGGGACGGACAACAGCCACTCCAGCAGCGCCGAGCTCTGACCGAACCGGACTGCGTGTCGAGCCCGACAGATACCGACAAGGCGTGTTCCGGAACGACCACTTGTCCGCTCCTCCAGTGAAAGCATGGCTATGAATGAAGACGAGAGCCTGCACCGATACGGCCTGAACCCCGCCGACGTGAACCTTGACGATGTACGAAGTCTGCTCATCGCACACACCCGACGGGAGAAGCGGGCGCAGGGTGACGGTGACACGGAGCTGATGAAGCTGTGCTGCGTTCAGCTGTTCAATTCCGGGGGCCTCGACGATCTACTGCTCATTTGGAAGGCCAAGTCCGCCAGCATGGATGCCGACTGTTCGATCGACATCCAGTTGCTGTGCGGGAGCGGACTGGCCAGGACCAAGGCGTACCTGGCATCTCAATGCCTGCCCGAAGCCGAAGCGGCACTCCGACGATTGCTCGACGCTGAGGAGGCCGGCGACTTCGAGGGCTTCTCCGTCGAGGAGCACTCGGCTCATTACGCCGCCTAAGGGCAATGCCGTTGCGTTACGGGTCTGGTGGTCTTGGCGTGTGGATCACGACGGCGTCGGTGGCTGTCCGGGTCGGCTGGGGCCAGTGCCGGTGCTCGGCTCTCTTGAGGTGGTAGTTGGACATCTTGCG
>NZ_JBQQCE010000730.1:0-3219 GCF_052245645.1 Streptomyces sp. KR55
CGTACGAGAAGACCGAGGACATGCTCACCGTCGTCTCGGCGGCCCAGCGGCTGTGCCAGGAGCGACGGATCTTCCTGCTCGTCGACGCCCCGAGCACCTGGGTCAGCGTGGACACGGCCCGCGCCGGGCTCGCCGCCTTCGACGCCGTGCGCGGCGACCACGCCGGCCTGTACTTCCCGCACCTCCAGCTCACCGACCCGCTCACCGGACGGTTGCGCTCCTTCCCGCCGTCCGGCGCGGTCGCCGCGGTCTTCGCCCGTACCGACTCCGAGCGCGGTGTGTGGAAGGCGCCGGCGGGCACCGAGGCGCGGCTCGCGGGCGTGCACTCGCTCACCGTCGAGCTGACCGACCGGGAGACGGGGCTGCTGAACCCGCTCGGCGTCAACTGCCTGCGTACCTTCCCGCTGACCGGCCCGCTGGTGTGGGGCGCGCGCACGCTCGCCGGCTCCGACGCGCTCGACAGCGAGTGGAAGTACGTGCCCGTGCGCCGGCTCGCGCTGCATGTGGAGGAGAGCCTGCAACGCGGCCTGCAGTGGGTCGTGTTCGAGCCCAATGACGCATCGCTGTGGCAGCAGATCCGGCTGAGTGCCTCCTCGTATCTGCACACGCTCTTCCGTCAGGGCGCGTTCAAGGGCAGCACGCCGCGCGAGGCCTACTTCGTCAAGTGCGACCACGAGACCACGACGGACGAGGACGTGGCCAACGGCGTGGTGAACGTGCTGGTGGGCATCGCGCCCGTGCGGCCGGCCGAGTTCGTGATCGTCAGGATCCAGCAGACGTCCGGGCAGTTCGCGCTCTGATCGCGCTCGTAGGAACACCGAGAAATGCCAAGGAATGCCGAGGAATTGCGATGGCTGAGTTCACGGTCAACGCCCATCGTTTCGACCCGTACAAGAACTTCAAGTTCCTGGTCCTGTGGGACGGTCGTACGGTCGCGGGCATCAGCAAGATCAGTCCCCTGAAACGGACCACCGAGGTCGTCAAGCACCGGCACGGCGGCGATCCCTCCTCGCCGCGCAAGTCGCCGGGCCGCTCGGAGTTCGAGGGCATCACCCTGGAGCGCGGGGTCACCCACGACCCCGAGTTCGACCGCTGGGCCAACAAGGTCTGGCAGGTCGGGGCCGGTCTCGGCTCCGAGGTGTCCCTCGCCGACTTCCGCAAGGACATCGTCATCCAGGTCCTCAACGAGGCGGGCCAGGTCGCCGTCTCGCACAAGCTGTACCGGACCTGGCCCAGCGAGTACCAGGTCCTGGGCGAGCTGGACGCCAACGCCAACGCGGTGGCCATACAGTCGCTGAAGCTCGAGTGCGAGGGCTGGGAGCGGGACTACGAGGTGCCCGAGCCGGAGGAGCCCTCGTTCCTGAACCCGGCCTGAGCTGAAGGAGGTTGGGGGAGCTGATGGCTGGGGCGGCCGATCTGCTGGCCACCTGGGAGGCGGGACTCGCCGAGGCATCCACCGGGCGCGCGCTGCTGCTGCACCGCACCGCGCGCCCGGACCTCGACGCCCGGGCGCTGCCCGCCCTTCCGGTGGGCGAGCGCGAGGCGGACCTGTTCGCACTGCGCCGGGCACTGTTCGGCGAGCGCATGCAGGTGCGGCTCGACTGCGCGGAGTGCGGGGCGGACATGGAGTTCGACCTGGACGCCGGGGAGTTCGCCCGCTCGGCCGGAGTCCGCGGTGACACGGTCGTACGGGTCGCGCACGACGGCTGGGAGGTCGAGTTCCGGCTGCCCGGCGCCGGCGACCTGACCGCGGCGGCGCGGGACGTGGATCCCCGGGGGGCGCTGCTCGCGCGGTGCCTCGTCTCTGCGGTGCACGACGGGGCGGCGGTCACCGCCGACGCCCTGCCCGCACCCGTGCAGCGCCGGATCGCCGAGGCGGTGGAGGCCGCCGACCCGGGGGCCGACGTCACCCTCAACGTGGCCTGCCCCGAGTGCGGGCGGGCCACCCGGGCCGAGCTGGACATCGCCTCGTACCTGTGGACCGAACTCGACTCCTGGGCGAGGGACCTGCTCCTCGACGTCCACCTGCTCGCCACCGCGTACGGCTGGAGCGAGCCGGAGATCCTGGCGCTCAGCCCGCTGCGGCGCCGCTACTACCTGGAGATGTGCGTCGATGTCTGAGTCCACGCCCGGCTCCGAGGCGTCCGACTTCCTCGACCGGCTGATCGCCCGGCACGCGCCGGCCGCGCCCGGCCCGCGCCCGGATGTGGTGCGGGTACGGCCTCGGCTGCCCGGCCCGTTCGAACGGATCGAGGCGGTACGGGCGCGGAACGCGGGCGAGGACGCCGAGCCGGTGTGGCCCTCTTCGACGCCGTCCGCCGCACCCCGCCCGGACACCCCGCGTACCGCTCCGGCCGCCCGGGCGGCACGGCTGCACACGGAACGGGAGCGGACCGTCGTACGCACCGAACGACCGTTCGCCGACCCGGCGCGGCCCCCCGCGCCACCGGCCATGACCGAGGCGCCGCTGCTGCACCCGGTGGCGCCGGTGCTGCCGGGCCCCCGGCCGGTCCCGGATGCCGGGCGGCGTACGCCGGGCGGCCCGGAGCGCGCCGCCCCGACCGCGGCGTCCGTACCCATCCCCCCGGGTACGGACGCCGCTTCCCCCGCCGCGCCGGCCGCGCCGCGGCCCAGGGCGGCGGACACGGCCGCGGCACGCGAGGCCGTACGGCAGGCCGCGGCCCGCCGGTCGGCGCGGGCGCCCGAGCAGGTGGTGCAGGTGCAGATCGGGCGGCTCGAGGTGACCGCGGCACCGTCGCCGTCCGGCGGCACCCGGCAGCGGACGTCCGGGACCGAGCGGCCGGGCGCGACGGTGAGCCTCGCGGAGTACCTGGCCCGGGGGCGTGAATGAGCCGCACAGGAAGCATCAGGACGACAGGGACCGAGGAACTCACGCCATGAGCAACGCACTTGCCATCGCCCATGTGACCCAGGCCCTCGCCCTGCTCATCGAGTCCAACATCGGGCCCGAGATCGACATGGCGGTGAAGGTCGAACCGCGCAAGCCACCGGCCGACCCGCCGACCGATCAGCCCACCATCTCGGTGTTCCTCTACCAGGTCACGCCCAACACCTCACAGCGCAACAACGACCTGCCCACCCGCGCCGCCGACGGCACGCTGGTCAAACGGCCCGCCGCCGCACTCGACCTGCACTACCTGATCAGCGCCTACGGCGACGAGACGGAACTCGTCGGGCAGCGCCTGATCGGCTCCGTGG
>NZ_JBQQCE010000731.1:0-3214 GCF_052245645.1 Streptomyces sp. KR55
GTCGAAGTCGACCTGGGCGCTCTCCAGGGCGTAGGCCGCCGCGGCGAAGGCGTCGTCGACCTCGCCCTGCCGTTCGGTGCCGGTCAGCTGCTCGGCGGCGCGCTGCGGCTGGAGGAGGGCGCTGCGGGCGGCCGAGGTGCCACGGGCGAGCTCCATGACGCGGCCGATCCAGTCGGCGATCGGGCGCATCGCCCACCACCAGGGGGCCCGGGGGCCGAACGGCGGCGGGAAGTAGACCTTGGCCTCGTCGGTCCACAGGGCGTGCAGCACGGTGAGGTTGCAGCCGCGGGTCGCGAACGCGCCGAGCAGCGCGTGCACGAACTCGGGCGCCACCTGCCAGCCCATGTTGCCGAAGGCCTCGATCACCACCCGCTCGCGGCCGGTCTGGTGGGCCACCGACGCAGGGTTGCGCGGGTCCATGGTGGGCTCCCCCGCCACGTACTCGCCGGTGATGACGTCGCCGCCGGGGATCTGCGCCCACTGGTTGGCCTTGTGCAGATCACCGGTGGAGAGGATGCGCTTGGAGGGGCCCGTCTCGTCGTAGAGCGGATTGGTGATCAGCCGGACGCGCCGGTCGGCGTACCAGTGGGCCTGCTTCTCGAAGTACCGGGAGAAGCGGTTGGACACGGCCCGCCAGTAGCGGCCGCGCAGGATCTGCCCCGCCGCGCCGAGGTCGTCGAAGCTGCTCGCGTACGCCTTGCCGGGCTCGGCGCCGACCTCGCGCAGGGCCGCGGCGAGCGTGGGCGACCAGGGCAGCCGCTTGAAGGGGTGCGGCCCGGCGGAGGCGATGAACGGCTCGTCGTCCCAGAAGCCGGGCACGACGGTGCCGAAGTAGCGGCCGAAACGGCGGTGGTACTCGCCGGGGACCATGTCGAGCATCAGCTCGACCGGTTCGTCGTCGAGCAGGTCGAGGTAGGCGCGGGTGTATCCGGAGCTGTCGTCGGACAGGACCGCGCCGCCGAAGAGGTCGATCTGCCAGCGGCCCTCGGGCACCTGCCAGGCCCGCCCGGCCTCCAGGTCGCCGGTCAGCTCGACGAGTGCGGCGGCGTCGGCGAGGCCGGCGGGACGCGCGGCCGCGGCGACCGGTGCGGCGGCGGCCGCCGGGATCGTACGGGTGTGGAAGTCACCGGCCGATGCCGGGTCGTCGAAGGCCGAGGCGTAGCGGGGGCTGCCGTCGGCGGCCGTGACGGTCAGGTCCTCCCACAGGGCGCGCTGCCCGTCGACGGCCCGGACGCCGACACCACCGCGCGGGTGCGCGTCGTCGGTGACGGAGCCCTTGTCCTTGCCGTCGAGGGTGACGGAGAGCGTGGCGCCGCGCACGGTGACGGCGAGGGTGTGGAACTTGGTGCGGTTGAAGCCGTCGGTGCGGCTGCTCCTGGCCAGCTGCTGCGAACTGCCGCCCGTCAGCCGGGAGATGGTGACGACACCGGTCTGGTCGAACTCCACCGCGTAACCGTCGGCGCCCGATGCGGACGCCCTCACGACGAGCCCGACGGATCCGGTCTCGGTCTTGGCGTTCCCGGTGACGTCGTAGTCCGTCCACTCCCCTCCCCCGCCCAGCACGGCGGCCCCGGCGAGCACGGCCGCGTCGGCGACGAGCCGGCCGGAGGCGACCGCGACGCCCGTGGTCTCCCGCAGGTCGATCCGTGCCGGTCCCTCGACGACGGCGGTGGACCGCCACAGGCCCTTCAGCCGCAGCTCGGGGCGCGGGGCGTAGGTGCGGGAGCCGACGGTGCCGCCCTGGGCGACGAGGTAGGCGGCCCGTCCGCTGGGGAAGTGGTTGTCGTTGAATATCCACACCCGCATGCCGGTGCGTTCGGCCTCCTCCAGTACGTGGCCGACGACGTCGAACCACTCCTCGCTGAAGAAGACGGGCTTCATCTCGGCGTTGTCGTAAGGGAAGAGGACGACCTCGTACATCCCCTTGGCGCGCAGGTCGGCGAGCTGGGTGTCGACGAGCTCGTGGGTGACGGGGCCGTTCCAGTACCAGTAGACGGTGGGACGGGAGTCGCGGCGGGGGTCGGCGAAGGCGGCGGGGCTGAAACCGGCGGATCCGGCGGCCGGGGCGGCCACGGCGGGTGCCGGGAGCGCGCCGCCGATCGCGGCGGCGGCCACTCCGGCGGCGATGACGAAGTTCCGTCTGGACAGCTCGGATTCGGGCAGGGGAAGGGACATGGACATGGGAGGACTCGCTCCTCAGCGGCAGGAAAGGGGGGAAACGGGACTCAGTCGCGGGCCAGGGCGCCGATCTCCGCCGGGGACAGGGCGCGGTTGAGGATCCGGAAGTCGTGGACCGCGCCGTGCAGGTACGGGTGCGTGGCGTTCTGTGAACGCCCCAGGTAGTTGCGGGTGGTGGCACCGAGCAGCAGCGGACTCATGACCAGCGCGTCGTTCCGGCCGGCCTCGGCCCCGTCGACGTACAGCACCCCGGTGCCGCCTCCGATGCGACCCTCGGGGCCGTCCGTGAGTGTGACCGCGACATGGGTCCAGCGGCCCTGCGGCAGAGGGCCCGCAGCGTCGATGACGTCCTCGCCGTCCATGCCGGAGATCTTCAGGGCGGCGCGGGCGCGGCCCGAGCCGGTGCGGGGGGTGAGGAAGAAGTACGTGCTCTTGTGGAAGCCGAGGTCGAAGACCCGGGCCGAGTTGGTGAGCGTGTCGATCCGCACCCATGCGCTGACGGTCAGCTCGGTCAGTCCGGTGATCAGGCCCGGCGGCAGGGCGACATGGCCGCCGACGCCGTCGAGCCGGACGCCGTCCGGTGTCCACTGCGCGCCCCCGGCGAGCGTCGCGGCCGGGAACGTGCCGGTGGCGTCGGCGCCGCTGCCGCCGTCGAGGATGAACCTGGCGACCTCGCGCGGTGGGCGCAGGCGCGGGGGCACGGCGAAGTAGACGTTGTAGCGCTGGTGGTGCACCCGGTGGAACGGCAGCAGCGGCACCGCGGCTCCCTCGGCCACGGCCGTGAACTCCAACTGCTCGCCGCGGACCTTGCGGACCGATGTGGGATCGAGGGCGGGGATCGTGGGCGACTCGACCTCTCCGTACGCCCCGGCCAGCACCACCGGCCCGTAGGTGACCGCCTGGACGTGCGGGTTGTCGGGTGCGGGGCGGCGGAACAGCTCCATCGGCAGTGTGAGCGCGACGGTGTCACCGGTGCGCCAGTGCCGTTCGAGGACCGCGTAGCGGCCCGGGCGGGCGTCGGCGTCCGCCGTGCGTC
>NZ_JBQQCE010000732.1:0-3209 GCF_052245645.1 Streptomyces sp. KR55
CCCCTCCACACTCCCCAGGCGGGCGGGCCGCCCTCAGACCCACCGCGCGTTCGAACGCTTGCCTGGGGAAAGTGGCGCCGCAGCTGGGGAATTACACGGTCGTCGACACGGGATGAGGTTCTGCCGTCGGGTGTGCGGCCTGGTAGGGCCGTGAGGGGGCCGGGGCCCGGCTGATCAGCCGGCCACCGTGGCGAGTCCGGCGGTTCCGGCGTGTCGGAAGATCTTGCGGAGGTTGTGGCAGGCGGCCAGCAGGCGCCACTCGCCGCGGGCGCCGTCTTCGCCGCGCAGGAGGAGCTGGCGGCCGTTCTGGCAGGTCATGATCTGGCCGAAGACGGGTTCGACGATGGCCTTGCGGCGACTGTAGGCGGCCTTGCCGGGCTTGGTCCGCAGCTTGCGGGTCATCCGCTCCTTCAGCGTGGCGTTCGCTGGTATCCGTCCGCGCGGCGCGGGCGGGACCTGCTCGTCGTGTGCCAGGCGTCCGGTGGCCATGAACGTGTCGGTGCCGCAGACCAGTTGACGGTCCCTCGCGGCGTTGAGATTGGCCTCGGAGCAGTAGCCGGCGTCGACCAGCGCCTGCTTGGGGTGGCGGCCGGTGTTCCGGGCCGACTGGTCGAGCATGGTGGTGTAGTTCAGCGCGTCCGAGGGGTTGGTCGTCACGTCGGCGGCGGTGATGACCTGGTGCTTCTCGTCCACGACGGCCTGGGCGTTGTATGCCTGGATGTAGGCGCCGTCGCTGTTCTTCATGATCCGCGAGTCGGGGTCGGTGAAGTTTGAGGCTGATCCTTTGGAGTGGACACCCTGACAATGGATCTTGATGGTCCAGGGAGGGATGTCCAGGTGGGGCGCAAGTCTCCGTATCCGGAGGAGTTCAGGAAGGACGCTGTCGCGCTCTATCGCGCCGCGGCGGGCAGGCGCACGTATGCGGCGGTGGCTGCTGATCTCGGTATCACTGCCGAGTCGCTGCGGACGTGGGTCCGCAAGGACGAGGCCCAGGCCGCGCCCGAGCACAGCGACACCGACGGGAGCGCGGTCGAGGAACTGGTCCGGCTGCGGGCCGAGAACGCCCGGCTGCTGAAGGCGGAGAAGGAGTGGCAGCTGGAACGCGAGATCCTGCGCCGGGCAGCCGCCTATTTCGCCCGGGATTGTGTCCTGAACACGCAAGAGAGTTGGTTGTAGGACAGCTTTCAAGAGTGGTGCTGTGCGGAAGATGAAGGTTTTGTGGCCCTTCGGAGCCGCCCTGCGGGGGGAGGCTTCAAACCGCCTCATGCCGCGTTAGCTGAAGACTGTCGTGGTGAGCGATGAGGAAAAGGCGTCGTAAGAGGCGTCAGGTGGGGGCCGGGAAGACGAACGCAAGTGAATCGCTGCTGACGTGTCGAAACGAAAACAGACGACATCAAAACCGGGGTGTTCCCGGAACTCCGGGATGAGCCTGGCGGGAGCCCGTCTATTGGCCAGGTGGTGTCCGGCATGCAGGCGACGTGAGCCCGGTCTGCGGCTTCCGCATGGAACAGGAGAAGGCAGGCCCCGATACTGCCCGCCGTGCAGCGGCGGCGAGAGGGAGCGTCCCAAGCAGCGGACACTGCGAGGGGTTGAGTACCGATGCGGGGCGTGCTGGCGGACCGGCTCGTAGTAGCGGTGAAGCCCCTGTAATGAGGGTGGAGCGAAGGGGCCGGGTCGTTCGTGACTGTGTTGATCGCATCAACCGGACGGTGTCTGGGAGGAGTTCGATGGACCAGTTGAAGTCGCAGACCAAGCCGTTTGAGATCTCAAAGTGGGAAGTCAAGGAGGCATGGGAGGAAGTCAGAGCGAATAACGGAGCACCGGGAGTGGACGGGCAGAGCATCGATGACTTCGAGAAGGACCTTAGGAACAACCTCTACAAGGTCTGGAACAGAATGTCGTCAGGCTCATACTTCCCGCCTCCGGTGCGCGCGGTGGCAATTCCCAAGTCACAGGGAGGCGGCGCAAGAATGCTCGGCATTCCCGCCGTCGCCGATCGCGTGGCTCAGACCGTCGTGGCCCGGCATCTTATGCGGAGGGTGGAGCCAGTTTTCCATCCCGATAGCTTCGGATACCGGCCCGGACGGTCTGCCTTGGATGCGGTGGAGAAATGCCGGGAACGCAGTTGGAAACGGGACTGGGTGGTCGAGCTCGACATCGCCAAGTTCTTCGACAGCGTGCCCTGGGACCTGCTGGTCAAGGCAGTGGAAGCGCATACCGACGCCGTTTGGGTGAACTTGTATGTGCGGAGGTGGCTCGCTGCCCCGCTCCAGATGCCCGACGGCTCTCTGCTGGAACGGGAGCGCGGAACCCCGCAAGGGGCTCCCGTGTCTCCCGTCATGGCAAACCTGTTCCTGCACTACGCGTTCGACACCTGGATGGCCCGGGAGTTCCCGTCCGTCTGGTTCGAACGTTATGCGGACGATGCGGTGCTGCACTGCGTCACCGAGCGTCAGGCTCGCCAGGTGCTGGCCGCGCTCACGGACAGGATGGCCGAGGTCGGGCTGCATCTGCATCCGGTCAAGACCCGGATCGTGTACTGCCGGGACGGGAATCGCCAAGGCTCCTACGAGCACACGGCGTTCACGTTCCTGGGATACACCTTCCGCGCCAGAAGGAACCGGAGTCGGCACGGGAACCAGTTCCTGGCGTTTGACCCGGCGGTCAGCAAGGACGCTCTCAAGAAGATGGGCCGGGAAGTGCGGAGCTGGCATCTGCACACCCGCACCGATCTGACCTTCCAAGAGCTCGCCCGAAGGATCAACCCTGTCGTGGCGGGCTGGATCAACTACTACGGCCGTTTCAGGCCCTGGGAGTTGACCTCTTTCGTGACACGCATCAACTCCTACCTGGTGCGTTGGGTCCGCAAGAAGTACAAACGGCTCGCGGCCAAGCGGAAGGCGCCGGCGAAAATGCAGGAGATCGCCCGGCGATACCCTCGCATGTTCGCGCACTGGCGCATCACTGCGACCGTGAGCGCCGTACTGGTCTGACGATCAGGACGACAAGAGCGGAGTGACGAGAGATCGTCACGCTCCGTTCTGTGAGGGCCGGAGGGTGAAATCCCCTCCGGCTACTCGGCGGTGAAGTGAGCCCCCGCCGCTGGGACTTCATCTCCAACAACCGTGCCGACTTCGGCGTCAAGCGGATCTGCCGGGTCCTGGGCGTCTCCCGCTCCGGCCACTACCGGCACCTGGCCAACGCTCAGG
>NZ_JBQQCE010000733.1:0-3198 GCF_052245645.1 Streptomyces sp. KR55
CGACGGTGAGCCCGGCCAGCCCGCCCGCGCCATACAGCCCGAGCACCACCGGGACCAGCCCCTCGGAGATACCGGTGACATCCTCCAGCAGGGCACCGAGGTAGGAGAAGATCGCGATGGTGGCGGAAATGGTCAGTGCGGTAGTGGCGTAGGTGACCCACAGCCGGGGCACGGCCAGGGACCGAAGCTCCGCGCCCATGCGCGGCTGTGGTGCCGTGGCTTCGGGCCCGCCGGGCAGGGCGATCGAGGAGAGCGCGGTCATGACGGCCACGGCCCAGAACGCCGCCTGCCAGCCCACGTGCTGGGCCAGCAGAGTGCCGGCCGGCACACCGAGGATCATCGACAGGCTCAGTCCCGACACGACCACCGACACCGCCCGCCCGCGCTTGTCGGCGTCCGCCGGGGAGACCGCGGCGACCGTGACCATCGCCCAGAAAACCGGCATAGGCCATGGCCGTCACCACGCGCGTGACCAGCAGGAAACCGAAGTGCGGGACGAGCGCGGCGGCCACGTGCCCGGCGACGAAGACCACCTGGAAGCCGATCAGTGCCGCGCGGCGGGGCAGCTTGAGGGTGCCGAGAGCCAGCAGGGGCGCGCCGATGAGCATCCCGAAGGCGAAGGCGGAGACCAGCAGCCCGGCGTGGGAGAGGGAGATGTCGAGGTCACGGGAGATGGACGGCAGCAGCCCGGAGAGCATGAACTCCGAGGTGCCCTGGGCGAAGATGCCCAAGCCCAGGACGTAGATGGCAAAAGGCATGACGGAACTCCATGGTTCGTCGGCTTGCGAAGCGGGGGACGGGGATGGGTGCCTTGGCCCGTATCCAGGCTCCCGCCCGCACCGGCGTTCCCTGCCCGCGAAGCGAGCCTCGCTGAACCCAGGTCTGACTGGTCCACCTTCGCCGTCCCGATGACGCCTTCGCGCTTGAATACCGGAGGCATGGATCAGAACGCCGAGCTGGGAGAGTTCCTCCGTTCCCGCCGGGCCCGCCTGTGCCCGGAGGATGCGGGGGTGGCCGCGGGCGGTGGTGCCCGCCGGGTGCCGGGGCTGCGCCGCGAGGAGGTCGCCCGTCTGGCAGGGGTGAGCACGGACTACTACGCCCGCCTGGAGCAGGGCAGACACCCCCACGTCTCCGAGGCCGTCCTGAACGCCGTGGCACGCGCCCTGCGCCTGGACGACACCGAACGCGATCATCTCTTCGCGCTCGCCCGGTCCCGGACAGTGGGCTCGGGCCGCTCCCGCCCCGCCCGTCCGCAGCGGGTACGGCCGGAGGTGCACCGCATGCTGGACATCCTCAACGGCGTCTCACCGGCCATGGTCCTCAACGACCGGCGGGACGTGCTGGCCGCCAACCAGCTGGCCCGCGCGTTGATCAAGGACTTCGAGGCAGTGCCGTACCACGAGCGCAACCTCGCCCGCTACGTCCTGCTCGACCCCGCCGCCCGGGAGCTGTACGCGGACTGGGACGAGGTCGGGGAGATCTTCGTCGCCAACCTGCGCCTGGCCGCGGGACGGCACCCCGACGACGCCCGGCTGAACGAACTGATCGGCGAGCTGTGCGTCAAGGTGCCGGAGTTCCAGACCTGGTGGTCGGGTCACCGGGTGGACCAGTGCTCCCACGGCAGGCAGCGGTTCGACCACCCCGTGGTCGGCGAGCTCACGCTCTACCACGAGACGCTGACCTTGCCCTCCGACCCGAACCAGATGATCTGCCTGTACACCGCAGAACCGGGCACCGCCTCCGCCCAGGCCCTCAGCCTGCTCGCCAGCTGGACGGCATCCCCCGCCACGACCGGCAGCCACGAGTCCGGCACCACACCGCGACGGTGAGGACCCCGGATCGAAAGGAACCACGCATGGCGCACGCCGACCCGTCACCACCCGCCCACTCCGACCGCGACGACGTCAGCCTCCGGCTGCTGTGGCCCCAGTGGCAGGGCACCGGCGCAGCGATCGTGAAGGAACTCGCTCCCGAGTTCCCGCTCCCCGTCGCCCGCCGTGGCTACGCCGTGGGCACGGCGGTCCTCGAAGCGGTCCTGCCGCCGCACGACGGCCCCACCGCGACCGTCCCGGTCACGATGTCCGACGAAGGCCTGGAGGAACGTGACGGCGTCGAAGCCAAGGCGGTCGTCGTCGAGCAGCTGGCGAGCGCGCTGGAGGTCATCCACCGGCACAACCCGGCACGGATCACCACCCTCGGAGGTGAGTGTGCCGTGAGCATGGCTCCGTTCTCCGAGCTCGCCCACCGGTACGGCGACGACCTGGCGGTCGTCTGGATCGACTCCCACCCCGACATCGGCACCCCGCAGAGCGGGTACAAGGGCTACCACGCGATGGCCGTCGCCGCGCTCACCGGCTACGGGGATCCCGATGTGCAGAAGCTGCTGCCGGCGACCGTGTCACCGGACCGGGTCGCCCTCGTCGGGTTGCACGAGTGGACCGAGGACGACTTCCCGAACATCGCCGAATGGGGCATCCAGTCGTTCGGCCCCGAAGAGCTGCGCGCATCCACCCGGCCCGTCCTCGACTGGCTCGCGGCCACGGGCTGCTCGCGCGTCGCCATCCACTTCGACGTCGACACGATCGACAGCGACGAGATCGGCCTGGGTCTCGGCTTCGTGCCGGGCGGCCTCACCAGCAGCGAGGTGCGGCGGATCGTCGCCGACATCGACGGATCCGTGGACGTCGTCGGCTTCACGATCGCGGAGTTCATCCCCCGGCAGGTGATGCACCTGCAGCAGATCCTGAAGGGGTTCCCGCTGATCTCCGGAGCTTCGGCGGGCTGAGGCCCACATCTACTCAAGGGCCGCGCCAAGCCCAGCGCCCCCGGCAGAGCCGGCGCCGGACGTACGGGTAGCAGCCGCCCGCGTCCGGGACGTACCTGGCGATGGCGCTGAAGTCGGAAGACCACTTCGGCGGTCCGTCGATGGACCGAGGGCTCAGCCGCGGAAGAGTGCGCCGGAGTCGGGGACCGGGGCGTAGGCGCCGAGGGAGGACAGCACCTGCCAGGAGGTGGCGGTGGCGGCGGTGATGACGGGCAGGTCGACAACGGCTTCGGCGGCGGGGATGGCCTCCAGGGAGGGCATCTGCACGCAGGCGCTGAGCACGACCGCGTCGGCGCCGCGGGTGTCGAGGCGGCCGGCGATCTCCGGCAGCTGGGTCTGGTCGAGGCGGCCGACGGCGAGGTTGTCGTCCACTT
>NZ_JBQQCE010000734.1:0-3197 GCF_052245645.1 Streptomyces sp. KR55
GGACCGGGTGCTCAGTGTGTCTCCGTCGGCGAGCAGCTGGCTGCGGGCCCGGGAGACCGAGCCGCCGCCGGGCGGCCGGCACGTCCTGGTGCGCGGGCCGGGCCTGGCGACCGGCGGCGCGGAGGTGCCCGACGTGGCCGACCGGTACGGCCGGCCGACCGTCCTGGAACACGACGAGGCGCGGGTGCCGCGCGTCCTGGCGGAACTCGACGGCGCCGCGCTGGCGCACATCGCCGCGCACGGCACCTTCCGCGCGGACAGCCCGCTGTTCTCGGCGCTGCGGATGGCCGACGGTCCGCTGATCGTGCACGACTTCGAACGCCTGGACCGCAGCCCGTACCGCATCATCCTGTCCAGCTGCGACACCGCCCGGCTCGCCTCGGTCGGCGCGGACGAGCTGCTCGGCCTGGTCACCGCGCTGCTGCCGCTGGGCACGGCCGGGGTGGTGGCGAGCAGCGCACCCGTCAACGACGCCGCGGTCGTCCCGCTGATGCTCGCGCTGCACAAGGGCCTGAGCGCCGGTCTGTCGCTGGCCGAGGCGCTGCGCGACGCCCGGGCGGCGCTGCCGGGTGATGCGGTGCACCGGGCCACGGGGTGGGCGTTCACGGCGTTCGGGGCGGCGTGATCCCGGTTCACGCCGGCTGCGCGTCGGGCAGTTCCACGAGCCAGGGCAGGGCTCCGCGGTCGCTGGCGCCGAGGCGGGCGTAGGCGCTGTAGAGGTGGTTGCCGACGGTGCGGATCGAGAGGGTGAGCTGTTCGGCGATCTGCCGGTTGCTGAGGCCGGCGGCCGCGAGGGTGACGATCTGCCGTTGGCGGGCGGTGAGTTCACCGAGGACGAGGCCGGACAGGGCGGGTGTGCGGGCGCCCTGGCAGCGGCGGGCGAGAGCGACGGCGCGGGTGCGCGAGGTGCGGGCGGCACGCGGGTCGCGGTGCGCCCGTACCGCCTGGGCGTGCGCCTCGGCGGCGAAGAGCAGGAAGCCGCGCTCCTCCAGCCGTGCGGCGGCCCGGTCCAGGGCGGGCCCGTCGCCGCGGGTGAGCGCATCGGCGTGGTCGGCGAAGACGCCGCGCAGGCGGCCGGTGGCGTGCTCGGGCGCACCGAGGCGTACGGCGTCGTACGCGTCCTCCTCGCCGAGCGTGGCCAGTGCCCCGTCGACGGCACCACGCGCCGCCGCCAGCCAGACCGCCGCCGCGGAGCCGGCCGACGTCTCCTGAGCGGACGTCACCTCTCCCGACTGGGCTGCGGCAAGGGCGAGCTCGGTGCGACAGGGCGCATCGTCGGGCGCACCGCGCAGGCCCTCGCGCGCCCACGCCCCGGCCTCCCGCAGCTCTCCGCGCAGCCGCGCGAAACGCGCCCGTACTGCGGCGTATCCGGGCGGCACCGGCGCGCCCTCCGCCGCGAACCACTCCCCCACGGGTGTGGGCAGCGGGGTCACGTCGGCCTGCTCGATGCGCCGTGCCAGCGCCGCCCGCTCCGCGTCCAGTGCGGGGCCGCACCGGTCCGGGGTGCCCGCGAGCCGCCGGGCGCGCAGCGTGCCGGCCGTGGCCCGCAGCGCGGGGCCGTACAGGGGGTGGGCGAGGTGGACGGCGCCGTGGTCGTCGATGCGGATCAGGCCGTCGGCCTCGAGGCGTTCGAGGGGGCGGAGGTCAAGGTCGTCCAGGTGCAGCGGCAGGGGTTCGGCGAAGGCGAGGCGGTCGAGGGCCTCACGCTCGTCGGGGTCGGTGCGGTCGAGGGCCGGGGCGGTGCGGTCGCGTACGGTCGCGGTGACCCGCACCGGGCCCCGCCAGGCCCGCTCGTCGGAGTCCGGGACCCGGGTGAGCAGTCCGCCGTCGCGTACCGCGCCCAGCAGGTCGCGCAGCAGTCGCAGGTCCCCCCGGCACAGGCGGTGCAGTCGGTTCGCGGTGAGCGGTTCCAGGGGGCCGCCGGCGCCCGCGGTCAGCAGCTGGGCGGTCTCCGTGGCGGGCAGCGGCTCCAGGGCGAGGCGGGGCAGCAGTTCGCCGGTCCACAGCCGGGACACGGCGCCGGGGACGCGGGCGCCGTCGGTGGCGACGACCAGCAGGCGGGTGCGGCCGTGGACGGCGAGCTGGTGGACCAGGGCCGCGGAGGCGTCGTCGAGCAGGTGTGCGTCGTCCACCAGCAACAGCCGTACGCCGGACAGCAGGTGCACCGCCCGGTGCAGGCCGACCGCCTCGGGCAGCAGGTGGGCGAACGCGGCGAAGGGAACCTCCCGGGTCTCGGGGGTGTCGTCTGCCCTTGCACAGGCGGTGCCGCGGACGGCCTCCGTGACGAGCCGGGTCTTTCCGCAGCCCGCGGGACCGGTCACGACGATGCCATGCCGGCCGACGGTCAACGACCGGCGGATCAGTTCGAGTTCGTCCTCCCGCCCGGCGAACGGCCAGGGCAGCTCCAGGGTCTTCGCGTCCTGTTCGTAAGTCATCACATCCATAAGAGCAGCGCTACTCACACCTGATACAGGGCGACTTGAGTAGCCCCCGACTCAGGCGCCCCGGCCCGGGCGACGGCAGTCTGTGCGCATGGCCGGACGCTACTGCTCACTCGCGCAGGCGTCGGCCCCGGTCTTCGCACCGGGGCTGACCGCCGAGCGGCTCAGTGCGCTGCGCGGCGGTCGGCGGATGTGGGTCAACGGCACGGTGCTGCACTACTACTTCTTCGACGGCGACACCGACGGCTCCGTCATCCCCGTTCCGGGGACCGCGGAGACCCGGCGGGTGTCGTGGGCCGGCGCCAAGGACCAGCAGGATGTCGTGCGCGAGTGCTTCCGGGAGTGGCAGGACCTGGGCATCGGCCTCACCTTCACCGAGGTCGACGACCGGTCCGAAGCGGAGCTGCGCATCGGGTTCCAGCTCGGCGACGGCTCCTGGTCGACGGTGGGCAGGGACGCGCTGCGGGTCGGCGTCAACGAACGGACCATGAACTTCGGCTGGGACCTGACCGCGCCCGGGGAGCGTGGGACGGCCCTGCACGAGATCGGGCATGCGCTCGGCATGCTGCACGAGCACCAGAGCCCGTTCGCGGGCATCCACTGGGACGACGAGGCCGTGTACGCCGAGCTGGCGGGACCGCCGAACTTCTGGAGCCGGGACCGGACGTTCTTCAACATCCTGCGCAAGCTCGACCCGGACGAGGTCAACGGCTCCGTCTGGGACCCGCTGTCGATCATGGAGTACCCGTTCCCGTC
>NZ_JBQQCE010000735.1:0-3171 GCF_052245645.1 Streptomyces sp. KR55
TCTTACCGTTGAGTTCGGTGCCCTCGTTGATGTCCGAGTCCGCCTTGACGAGCAGGTCCTGATGGGCCAGCAGGTACGGGCCGGCGAATTCGACCTTCTCCTTGCGCTCGTCGGTGATCGAGTAGGTGGCCGCGATGAACTTCACGTCGCCGCGGGCCAGCGCGTTCTCGCGGTCGGCGCTCTTGGTCTCGACCCACTCGATCTGGTCGGCCTCGTAGCCGAGCTCCTTGGCGACGTAGGTGGCCACGTCCACGTCGAAGCCGGAGAACGAACCGTCGGGCTCCTTCAGACCGAGACCCGGCTGGTCGTATTTGATACCGATCTTGATCTTGTCGCCGCCACCCGAGCCCGAGCCCGAACCCGAGCCGCTGTCGCCGTCGTCGCCGCCGCACGCGGTGGCGGTCAGGGACAGGACAAGCGCGGCGGCCGCCGCGGCGGTGACCTTGCGGAGCTTCATGGTGAACATCCTTTGCGTGGTGAAGGGGACGCGGGCCGTCCGGTGCGGGTGACGCAGCTCGTCGCGGACGCGACGGGCGCGGTCAGTGGTGCAGGATCTTCGACAGGAAGTCCTTGGCGCGGTCGCTGCGCGGATTGCTGAAGAACTGGTCCGGCACAGCCTCTTCGACGATGCGGCCGTCTGCCATGAACACCACACGGTTCGCAGCCGACCGGGCGAAGCCCATCTCGTGCGTGACGACGATCATCGTCATGCCGTCGCGGGCGAGCTGCTGCATGACCTCGAGGACCTCGTTGATCATCTCCGGGTCGAGGGCCGAGGTCGGCTCGTCGAAGAGCATGACCTTCGGGTCCATGGCCAGGGCGCGCGCGATCGCGACCCGCTGCTGCTGGCCTCCGGAGAGCTGGGCGGGGTACTTGTCCGCCTGCGAGGCCACGCCGACCCGGTCGAGCAGGGCCCGCGCCTTCTCCTCGGCCTTCTTCTTGTCCGCCCTGCGGACCTTGATCTGGCCGAGCATCACGTTCTCGAGCACGGTCTTGTGCGCGAAGAGGTTGAACGACTGGAACACCATCCCGACGTCGGCACGCAGCCGGGCCAGCTCCTTGCCCTCCGCGGGCAGCGGCTTTCCGTCGATGGTGATCGCGCCCGAGTCGATCGTCTCCAGGCGGTTGATGGTGCGGCACAGGGTGGACTTCCCGGACCCGGAGGGCCCGATGACCACGACGACCTCGCCGCGGGCGATCGTCAGATCGATGTCCTGGAGTACGTGCAACGCGCCGAAGTGCTTGTTGACATTCTGCAGGACCACGAGCTCGCCGGTCGCGGCCACATCTTCCTTGGCCACCGATACTTCGGTCATCGCTCTCAGGCTCCGTCCTCCTCGCGGTTTCGGAGGACAGTAGCTACCCTACGCGACCTGCGTCATTACATCTGAGGCGAATTTGAGTATCACGATCCGGTAGCAGCCGGACACGTGTCGTAGCACTTGTGGACGGAGCGCGTATCGGCCGGATAACGGAAGCCCTTCGCAACCGGAAGCCTCTTGACGCCGTCCTCACCCATCAGCGTGACTGCCTTGGTGCACGCGCGCGTGCCCGCGATTTCTACCCACACAGACCGTACTGCCGATGAACCGGAGGAGGCTGGGATGAGACTGCTCCTCGTCGAGGACGACAACCATGTCGCCGCCGCTCTGTCCGCGGTCCTGGCGCGGCACGGTTTCGACGTCACGCACGCGCGCAGTGGGGAGGAGGCCCTCCAGGCGCTCGTCCCGGAAGGCCCCGGATTCGGTGTCGTGCTGCTCGACCTCGGCCTGCCCGACCAGGACGGATACGAGGTGTGCAGCAAGATCCGCAAACGCACCAGCACCCCGGTGATCATGGTCACCGCGCGCTCCGACGTCCGTTCCCGCATCCACGGCCTCAACCTGGGCGCCGACGACTACGTGGTGAAGCCGTACGACACGGGGGAGCTGCTCGCCCGGATCCACGCCGTCAGCCGGCGCAGCGTCCCGGAAGATGCCACGGGCAGCAGCGAGGGCGCGCTCCACCTGGGCGCCGTGCGCATCGAGCTGCCCACCCGCCAGGTCAGCGTGGACGGTTCGGTTGTCCAACTGACCCGCAAGGAGTTCGATCTGCTCGCCCTGCTGGCACAGCGCCCCGGGGTGGTCTTCCGCCGGGAACAGATCATCAGCGAGGTGTGGCGTACCAGTTGGGAGGGGACCGGACGCACCCTGGAGGTGCACGTCGCCTCACTGCGCGCCAAGCTGCGCATGCCGGCGCTGATCGAGACCGTACGCGGCGTCGGCTACCGGCTCGTCGCCCCGGCCGGGTAGTGGGGCAGGGTGCGCACACGTCTCCTGCCGCTGCTCATCGTCCTGATGGCGGCCGTACTGCTGGCGCTGGGCATTCCGCTCGCCGTCAGCGTGGCAGCGGCCCAGCAGCAGAAGGTGGTCGTCGACCGGATCGACGACACGGCGTTCTTCGCGGCCCTCGCCCAGTTCGTCACCGCTCCGCCCAGTGGATCCCGCCGCACGGATCCGGACGAGCGGCTGGAGACGCTGAGTCGCGAACTCGAAAGCTACTACAAGGTCTACGGCATTCGTGTCGGTGTCTTCTACGCCAATGACGCCCCCATGGCTCATGCGCCGGCGGACTGGTACCTCCCCCGGGAGGGCGAGGTGCGCAACGCATTCGACGAGGCGCTGCTCAGTCGGCGCAGTGACGACCCCGAGCAGGTGTGGCCGTGGCAGCGGCGCCGGCTCGTCGTCGCGTCGCCGGTCATCCGGGACGGCGACGTCGTCGCGGTCGTGGTCACCGACTCGCCCACGGGACAGATGCGTTCACGGATCCTGTCCGGCTGGCTGGTCATCGCCGCGGGCGAGACGGCCGCGATGCTGCTGGCCGTCGGCGCCGCCCTGCGGCTGACCGGCTGGGTGCTCAGACCCGTCCGGGTCCTGGACGCCACGACGCACGACATCGCCACGGGACGCCTGAAGTCCCGGGTCGCGGCGGCCGGCGGGCCGCCGGAACTCCGCAGGCTCGCCCGATCGTTCAACGAAATGGCGGACAACGTCGAGGCCGTGCTGGAGCAGCAGCGCGCCTTCGTCGCCGACGCCTCGCACCAACTGCGCAACCCGCTGTCCGCACTGCTGCTGCGCATCGAACTGCTCGCCCTCGAACTCCCCGAGGGCAACGAGGAGATCGCCTCGGTCC
>NZ_JBQQCE010000736.1:0-3119 GCF_052245645.1 Streptomyces sp. KR55
GCCTGGTCAGCGACGACGGCACCGTGCTGCTCGTGAAGGACTTCATCTGGGACACCGGCACGGAACTGCACGCCACCTACACGGTCGACGCCTCGGCACTCCCCGCCAACGGCACCTGGAAACTCCGCGTCACGGACAACACCCCCGGCATCTTCACCGTCGACCCCGGCTACCTCGACAGCTGGAGCCTCACCTTCTGATCCCGCTGCTCCAACTGACGCAGCCGCGCTCGGGGATTTACGAGCGCGGCTGCCTTCGCCTCCGACCGGCCATGACGATCACTGAGACCGGCTCCAGAGGGCGGGCACTTTGGTGACCGACGGGCCGCGTTCGCGTCAGACGGCGGTGCGATGCTTCGGCGGATGATGAGCGGTGCACTGACAGGTTCCACATGGTGCGCTGACGAACAATCCTGCCGCTCAACGCGTCACTAGCCTGGCCGCGACCCTGCGACAGACCGCCTTGAGGACGGTAGGGGCGCGTCCAGCGCTCCGGCGTCAGTGCACGTCGTGAACAGCGTGCCAATCCACAGGAGCGGTTTCGCGGCAGCCGGAACCCCCCGGGTTCCGGCATGGCCACCCGGCGCCGGGACCGGACCGGCGCCTCGTCTACCCCCTTCGACTCCACGAGGCACTCATGGCAGAACTCACAGGCATCACGCACCACACCGCCGAACTCAACGGCATCAAGCAGCACTGGGTCAGCGCGGGGCAGGGGCCGCCGGTCTACCTGTTGCATGGCTTCCCCGAGACCTGGTACGGGTGGCGGAAGCAGATACCGGTGCTGGCCGAGCGGTTCACTGTGATCGTGCCGGATCTTCGTGGCTACGGTGACACGGACAAGCCCGCCTCCGGCTACGACAAGCGGACGATGGCCAACGATGTGATCGCGTTGATGGACCATCTCGGCCATGAGCGCATCGCCCTGATCGGCCACGACCGCGGGGTACGCGTCGGCACCCGGTTCGCCAAGGACCACCCCGGCCGGATCGACCGGTTCGTGGCCATGGACAACATCCCCACCCGGGTCATCGCCGATACCTACGATGTGAACCTTGCCCGGCAGGGTTACTGGTTCTTCACCTTCCTCGGCGTGCCCGACCTTCCCGAGGCGCTGATCGCCGGCCGTGAGGAGATCTGGCTCACGCACTTCTACCGGAGCTGGTCGTACAACCCCGACATGCTCACCCCTGAGGAGATCGCCGTCTACGTACGCGCCTACCAACAGCCGGGTGCGGTGCGGGGATCCTGCATGGACTACCGCGCGGCGCCCCAGGACGTCGCCCAGGACCGTGAGGACGCAGACCAGCTCATCGACTGCCCGGTGCTGACCATGTGGGGCGAGGACTTCAGCGCCGTCGGACAGGCCTACGACGTCCTGGAAGTCTGGAAGGGGCTGGCCCGAAACGTCCGCGGTGTGCCCATTCCCCAGTGCGGACACCTCTGCCAGGAGGAGCGCCCTGATGTCGTCAACGGGGAACTCCTCGACTTCCTGGCGGACTGGAAGGGGTGACCCAACCGGTCCACCTCGGGACGCACGGAGGCGCCGGACGGCACCCATCCCTGAGCCGACGGTAGAGGGCAGGCAGGCCCCACGCCGCCGCGCCCGGTGAGCCAGAGGGCGGCGCAGGACGTGGGCGGAGGCCGAGCGCAATAGTGCGGGCCCCAGGCTGGGCGGTGGGGGTCAGCCGCCGTCGCCGGGCCTGAAGGGACTCACTTGGGGAACGGACGCCTTGCCCGTGTTGGAGACCTTTCCGCCGGTCCAGCGGACTCTGATCGACGTGGTCTCGTCGGGCGGGGTGACGAGCACGGCCGCCGGGGTCACGGTGGTGACCCCGGTGAGCGCCGGATTGGTAAAGGCCAGCGCTGACCACGCGCTTGCTCCCGGCGCAAGCGTCACGATCCGTTCCTCCTGCCCGGTGGTCCGCTCGGGGTCCGGTGTGACCGCTTCGCCGGTGCTGTTCACGAACGCCACGCCCGGGAAGCCGTACACCGTGCAGGTGCGGTGGGAGCCATTGGTCAAGATGACGGCAAAGTTCTCCTGCCCCGCTCCCGGGTGGTCCGGACCGATGGATGCCCGCAGCTCGGAGCTATGGCATCGGCTTGTCGCCGGAACCGGTGTGGCGGATGGCCTTGCCGACCCGGCGCCTGCAGACGGGGGCGTGGTCGGTCTGCCGGACGACCTGGCAAGGGCACCGCCGGGGTCCCCTGTGCGGGTGGCCGACGACGGGTTCCCGGAGTTGTTCGGAGCCGGGCTGCTGCTGCCTGTGTCAGTGCTCGTACAACCGGTCAGCGCGGCTGCCAGCGCGGTGCAGCAGGCGAGTGCGGCGGGCATGGCTCTACGACGCGTCATGTTCCACCTTCCTTGGTGTGCCGTATGGGTCGTCATGGGCGTCCCCGGTGACGGACCGCATGGCCGTCACCGGGGGATGAGGGTGGCGCGTTTCAGGTCATCGCCGTCACTTGGCGATGCGGGCGGTGAGCAGGTTGGGGTCGGTATTGGTGAAGTAGGCGCCGCTGGCGATGTAGGCCCTCGAGCCCTGTATGGCGAGGGAGGTCGGGTTCTCGAGCCCGTCGGCGGCGGTCAGCACTACGGTGTGGGTGCCGTCCGGGTCGACCAGGGCGACCTCGTTGTCCGCGTTGATCGCGGCCAGCAGGGTGTCGTCGGCACCGGTGAAGGCGAAGTCGTCGATGTTGACGAGGTCGGTCGCCCGGGTCTCGACGGGACCGGCGGCGCCGTGGCGGGTGATCGGGATGCGCAGCACGGTGCCCTTGTCCAGGTTGGACACCCAGGCCGCACCGTTGTGGATCTTGATGCCGTTGGCTCCCAGGAACCCGGTGGCTTCCAGCTCGGGTGCGGTAGCCCACTTGGTGGGCGTGCCCCCGGTGGTGGGCACCCGCCAGACCGTGCCCAGGACCGAGTCGGCCACGTACAGCAGGCCGCTCCGCTCGTCGAGGGCCAGGCCGTTGGGCAGGCTGTCGGCCGGGAGCGCGGCGATGCGCTCCGGGGTGCCGCCGGGGCGCAGGCGCCACAGGCCGGTCAGGTCACTGCTGCCGGTGGCGTACAGGAAGTACAGCGTCCCGTCGTCTGTGCGGACGATACCGCCGAGGAACGGTGAG
>NZ_JBQQCE010000737.1:0-3103 GCF_052245645.1 Streptomyces sp. KR55
TCGGTTCGTCCTCGTCCGGTTCCGCCAACTGCTCGACCGTCGGCTCGGGTTCCTTTGGTGGGTCCTTCGGTGGCGGCTTGAGCAGTTCCGGGATCTCCACGCCGCCCACGAATCCGGGCACGCTGTCGCCGACCCCGAACGGGCTGCTGTCCACCCGCCACCAGTCGGGCTGTGTCGCGCTGTCGCCGAGTTCGTGCTCGCCGGCGCGGTGGGGCGGGGACGGGGCGTCGGCGGGTGCCGGTGCGGGGGGTTCGGCGGGGCGGGGGCGGGGCAGCATGCTGCGCTTCGGTTTCTGGTCCCGTTGTGCAGGTACGGCCGTCGGGGGTGGCTCCGGGCGGGTGCTGGAGTCGCCTGCGGCGGCGACCACCTCGTCGGGGGTGCCGATGCGGGCGATGATGCGGCGGACGGCGGCGGGGCTGTCGACGACGGCCTTGGCGCGGCGCCGGTCGATCTCGTCGCGCAGTTGCGAGACCAGGCGCATCCGGGTGGCGGAGGACAGCTGCCGCTGCTGAGCCACGTCACCGACGCGGCTCAGATACTCGTAGACGACCTTGTCGCTCTCGATCCCCACGCTGTCCCCTCCGGGGCGGGTGTGCCGGATTCCCCGTGGGACGACGGTAGCGCAGGCCACCACCCGCTACCGTGGAGCGGATGAGCAGCGATGAGAAGCCGGTGGCCCCGCGGTCCCTCGCGGAGGCGCTGCGTGCGCGGGACGACGCCTCCCTGGCCGTGCTGCTGCGCAGCCGGCCCGATCTCATCACGCCCGTGCCGACGGACCTGACGCAGCTCGCGACCCGGGCCGGCACCCGTGCCTCGGTCGTGCGCGCCCTGGAGCGGCTCGACCGGTTCGCGCTGCAGACGGCGGAGGCGCTGGCGGTGGCGGCGGATCCGGCGACGTACGAGGAACTGCTCGGGCTCATGGCCGGGGACGAGGGCGACCCGCTCGTCGCCACCGCACTGCCGCGCGCCCTCGGCACGCTGCGCGAGCAGGCCCTGGTGTGGGGCGACGACGAACGGCTGCGGCTGGTGCGCACGGCTCGGGAGCTGCTCGCGCCGTCGCCGCAGCATCCGTCGCCGACCGGGCTCGGTCCGACGGTCCAGGAGGCGTCGGCGGGCATGTCGCCGGGGCGTATCCAGGAACTCGTGACGGCCGTGGGGCTGCCTTCCACGCACGACTCCGTCTCCGCGGTGGCCGCCCTCACCGCCCTGTTCACCGACCGGACGCGGATGGCGGCGCTGCTCGCCGGGGCCCCGGCCGAGTCGCTTGAGGTGCTGGAGCGGCTGGTGTGGGGGCCGCCGTACGGCCAGGTCACCGCCACTCCGGCACCCCGGCTGCGCTGGCTGCTCGATCGCGGGCTGCTGCTGCCGACGGCGCCCGGCACGGTCGTACTTCCCCGGGAGGTCGCCCTGCACATGCGCGGCGGCCGCGCGCATCGCCTGCCGGAGCCGGTGCCGCCGCCCGTGGAGATGGCGGCCACGCACCGTCCACAGGTTGTGGACGCCACGGCGGCCGGGCAGGCCTACACCGCGCTGGCCACCGTCGAGGAGTTGCTGAAGGACTGGGACGAGGGCGGGCCCGCGGTGCTGCGCGCGGGCGGGCTCAGTGTGCGCGACCTGAAGCGGACCGCCGTCGCGCTGGACGTGTCCGAGCCGGTCGCCGCGTTCTGGGTCGAGCTCGCCTACGCGGCGGGCCTGGTGGCCTCGGACGGCGAGGCCGACGAGCGGTACGCGGCGACCCCGGCGTACGACGAGTGGCTGGAGCAGCCGGCCGCCCAGCGCTGGACCCGGCTGGCGGAGGCTTGGCTCGCCGCGACCCGGACGGCGGGGATGGTCGGCGGGCGGGACGCCAAGGAGCGGGCGCTGGCGGCGCTGGGACCGGGCCTCGACCGCTCCGCGGCGCCGGAGGTACGGCACCGGGTGTTGAGCCTGCTCGCGGGACTGCCGGAGGGGGCCACGCCTACGGCGGAGTCGGTGCTGGCGCGGCTGCGGTGGGAGCGACCGTTGCGGGGGCGGGATTCCGCTCATGACGCCGGGCTGGGCGGCGGTCGGACCGGCGCGACGGACTCCGCGCGTGATCCCTACCGGGACGGCGGGACGGGCGGGCGCGATGCCGGGCGGACCGGCGGGCCGGGCAGCATGCGCGACGACGATCTGCGTGCCCGGCTCGCCCAGTGGGCCCTGGCCGAGGCTGAGCTGCTCGGTGTGACCGGGCGGGGGGCGTTGTCCGCGCACGGGCGGGCGCTTCTCGGGGCGAGCGCCGCCGCGCACATGGCGGACGAGGAGCCGGAAGGCCCCGGTGACAAGCTTCCCGTCCACCATCGCCCGCCTACTGCCCCGGAGCCCCTGTCGCCCGGCGAGCAGGCCGTCGCCTCCGCCACGGCCGCCCGGCTGCTCGGCCCGCTGCTGCCCGAACCGCTGGACCACGTCCTGCTCCAGGCCGACCTCACCGCGGTCGCGCCGGGCCCGTTGCAGCGGCCGCTGGCCGACATGCTGGACGTGCTCGCCGACGTGGAGTCCAAGGGCGGCGCGACCGTCTACCGCTTCACGCCCGCCTCCGTACGCCGCGCCCTGGACGCCGGCCGCAGCGCCTCCGACCTGCACGCCTTCCTCGCGGAACACTCCCGTACGCCGGTGCCGCAGCCGCTCGCCTACCTGATCGACGACGTGGCCCGCCGGCACGGCCGACTGCGCGTCGGCGCCGCCTCGGCGTATGTGCGCTGCGACGACGACGCCCTGCTCAACGAGATCCTCGCCGACAAGCGGGCCGCCGGCCTGCGGCTGCGCCGCCTCGCGCCGACCGTGCTGGCCGCGCAGGCCGACCCGGCGGCGCTGCTGGAGGGGCTGCGCGCGATGGGCTTCGCGCCCGCCGCCGAGTCCGCCGAGGGCGACGTACTGATCACGCGGGCGCACGCCCACCGCACCCCGCCGCGCACCGCACCCGAGCCGGTGCCGGACGGCCCGCCCGCCCCCGACGCGACGCTGCTGACGGCCGCGATCCGGGCCATCCGGGCGGGCGACCTGGCCTCCACCGCCCCGCGCAAGCCCACCGGCACGGCCCCGGTGACCGGCGGTGAGCTGCCACGCACCAGCTCCGCCGACACCC
>NZ_JBQQCE010000738.1:0-3093 GCF_052245645.1 Streptomyces sp. KR55
GGAGTCGGCGCCTCGCCGGTCTCCTCGCCGAGGAGGGTGGCGATCCAGCGGTCGTGGAGGTTGACGTCGTACGCGAGGTCGATCAGGTCCATGATCCGGTCGCCCGGCGGACGCCCGGCGCACTCGATCAGCCGGGGCCCGTCGGCGGTGCGCACCCACTCGGCGTGCAGGATGCCGCTGCCGTAGCCGACGGCGTCGACGAGGGCCTGCAACTCCCTTGCCCAGAAGGGTTCCTGGGCGTGGACGGTGTGGCCGGTCTCGACCGGGCTCGGTCCGTCGAGGGTGTACTTGCGGGTGACGTTGCAGAAGACGACCCGGCCGCCGTCGACCAGCCCCTCGGTGGAGAACTCCGGCCCGTACAGCCGCTCCTCGACGAGGTAGCGCCAGGTCATGGGCCGGTTGGCGAGCTGGCGTCCCTCGTCGGCGCCGGTGCAGTGCCGCCAGGCCGCCTCGGGGTCGGCGCCGGCGTCGAGCAGCAGCACACCGAGGCTGGCCTGTCGGCCGGCGGGCTTGACGACACAGGGGCCGCCGGACGCGAACGCGGCGATGTCGGCGGGGGAGTCGACCTCGCGGAACGCCGGGGTGGGCAGTCCGGCCGCGCTCATGGTCTCGCGCAGCAGCAGCTTGTCGCGCAGGACGGCGGCGGCCTTGGTGCCCGGTCCGGGCAGTCCGAGCTCCTCGGCGGCGCGGGCGGCGGCGGCGACGGCGTACTCGAGGCCGGCCACCACCGCGTCGACGGGGCCGAAGTCCCGTACGACGTCCAGGAACTGCTCGTCCTGCTGGTAGCGGCCGAAGCGGACCTCGCCGAGGCAGGGGTGGGCGGCGGCGCGGGCGGCGAGGCCCTTCGCCTCCCACAGGTCGGCCTCCTCGACGAGGACGACACTGCCGGCGGGACGGCTGCCGTCGAGTGCGGCGAGGACGCCGTCGTTGTAGCCGATGAGCATCAGACGCATGTCAGTGGGCTCCCTTCGGGGCCGTACGGACGAGGGCGGCGGCCAGCAGGCCCAGGGCGGCGAGCGTGAACCAGTAGCCGGCGGCGAGGCCGTGCGCGGTCGCGAGCAGGAAGAGCGAGCCGCCCGCGAAGGAACCGGCCGACTCGCCGGTGGCGGTGGCGACCTGGCGCAGGTTGAACACCTCGACGACCGGCCGGTCGCCCCCGAGCCCCGCGAAGGCGGTGGAGACGGTCGGGGTGAACACGGTCTCGGCGAGCGTGAAGACGACGAGCGCCACGAACGCGGTGACCAGGCCGTCGCCGTCCGCGCCGAGCAGCACGAAGGAGAGGGCGAACATCGCGGTGCCGAGCCGGAGATGGCGCATCGGCGACACTCCGCGCGCCAGGTCGCGGTTCATCCACACGGTGACCGGGATCTGCAGGACGACGACGAGGACGGCGTTGAGCGTGAAGTATCCGGCGCGTACGGCGGCGCTGTCGCTGAGCTCCGCGATCCGCAGGGCCAGCGCCGAGAAGAACTGCGCGTACAGCAGGCTTCCGGCAGCCGCCAGCAGGGACACCCGGCGCACGGCGGGATCGGTGACGACGACCTTCAGCAGGCCCAGCTTCAGCGGAGGCCGCGTGTCACCGTCCGACAGCCTGAGACCGCGCGGCACGGTGAGCGTCACGGCGACCGCCGCGGCTGCGTACAGGGCGCCGACCAGGCCGAGCAGCAGGCCATAACGGGCGCCGTCGAAGAGCAGGTTGGCGACGACCGGGCCGAGCGCGGCGGAGATGTTCACGGCGACCTGGATCGCTGAGAAGACGGTGGAGCGATCGGCGTCGGCGTCCAGTGTCACGGCCACGTAGGCCCGCGCGGTGAGCGCGTTGATGATGATTCCGAACCCGGCGACCACCAGGCACAGCACCACGGCCCACATCCCTGGCACGAGCGGCAGCGCGGCGAAGGCGGCGGCCGCGAGCAGCAGCCCGCCGACCATGGCCGCCCGCACCGGCGTCCGCTGCAACAGCCCACCGCAGGTCAGCGAACCGGCCCGGACGGCGACGGTCAGCGACAGCAGCGCGGTACCGACCCACCAGGCCCCGGCGGCGGGGTCCAGCCGCGGGACGAGGAGGGGGAGGACCGGGAGGAGGGTGAAGTAGCCGAGGTGGGAGAGGAGGTAGTCGAGGGTGATGGTGGTGAGGACACGGCGGACGGGACCCGGGACGACGGACGGCTTCACGGCGGTCGTGGTCACGGGGCTTCTCCTACGTCGGTCAGCCGCACGTCCAGCCGGGCCTTCGCCGCGCTCAGCGTCGCGTCGACCGCCGCGAGGTCCGGCCCCGTGGCGACGAGCACCCCGTGCCGGTCGGCGGAGCTGGCGACCTCCGTCAGGACGTCGCCCTCGCGGACCGAGAGGTGGGCGGCGACCAGGGCCGGGTCCGTGGTGAGGGCCTCCCAGCCGGTCACCGACGCGACCCGGCCGGGGCCCAGGACCAGGAAGTCGGCGCCGGCGGCACCGCGGGAGACGGGCGGTTCGGGGACCGGGCGGCCCAGCAGGTCGTCCAGGAGGGTGCCGTAGAGCTCGAAGCCGGGGTGGGTCTCCTCCACGAGGGTGTGGATGAAGTCGCCGCCCGGGCGGGCGTGGATCTCGCCCAGCACGATCGCACCGGCCGGCGTGACCCAGAACTCGGCGTGCAGCACCCCGTGGGTGAGCCCGGTCGCCGTCACCGCACCGGCCACCGCGTCCCGCGCGGCGGCGGCCGTGACCGCGTCCAGCGGGGCGGGGGTGCGGTGCCCGGTCTCCACGAAACCGGCGCCGGTGCGCTTGGCGGTCAGGGCCAGGATCCGCGGCTTGCCGCCGACCATGACGCCCTCGGCGGAGTACTCGGTGCCCTCGACGAACTCCTCGACCAGAAAGGGGCGTTCGAGCTGGGCGACCACCGCTTCCAGCTCCGAGCGGGCTCGTACGAGCGAGACGCCCGCGCTGCCCATGCCGTCCCGGGGCTTGACGATCCAGGGCCCCTCGGTGGCGGCCAGGAAATGCGCGGCCTCCTCCCGGCCGGCCGCGACGGCGAACCCGGGCTGCGGGAAACCCGCCTCCGCCAGCACCGCCCGGCACAGGTCCTTCGTACGGACCGTGCGCACCGCCTCCGGATCG
>NZ_JBQQCE010000739.1:0-3087 GCF_052245645.1 Streptomyces sp. KR55
GTGCAACGTCAAGGCCCGCGAGGGTGTCACCGGCGAGTCCGTCCGCGCCGCCTACGACAAGGCCTTCGCCGACGAGCCCTTCGTCCACCTCCTGCCCCAGGGTCAGTGGCCCGCCACCGCGTCCGTCCACGGTTCCAACGCCGTTCAGGTGCAGGTCGCCTTCGACGCCGGCGCGCACCGCATCATCGCGATCAGCGCCATCGACAACCTGACCAAGGGCACCGCGGGCGGTGCCGTCCAGAGCATGAACCTCGCCCTCGGGCTCCCCGAGGAGCTGGGCCTTTCCACGATCGGAGTCGCACCGTGAGTGTCACGGCAGCACAGGGATTCACCGCGGCCGGTGTCGCCGCCGGGATCAAGGAGAACGGCAACCCGGACCTGGCCCTCGTGGTCAACACCGGGCCCCGTCGCGCCGCCGCGGGCGTCTTCACCTCCAACCGTGTGAAGGCCGCGCCGGTGCTGTGGTCCGAGCAGGTCCTCAAGAGCGGCCAGGTCTCCGCCGTCGTCCTCAACTCCGGCGGCGCCAACGCCTGTACGGGACCCAAGGGCTTCCAGGACACCCACGCCACCGCCGAGAAGGTCGCCGAGGTGCTCGGCCGGGGCGCCATCGAGGTCGCCGTCTGCTCCACCGGCCTCATCGGCGTACTCCTGCCCATGGACAAGCTGCTCCCGGGTGTCGAGACGGCCGCCGCGCAGCTGTCCGAGCACGGCGGTGAGAAGGCCGCCATCGCCATCAAGACCACCGACACCGTCCACAAGACGTCCGTGGTGACGAAGGACGGCTGGACCGTCGGCGGCATGGCCAAGGGCGCCGGCATGCTCGCCCCGGGCCTCGCCACCATGCTGGTCGTCCTCACCTCGGACGCCGACCTCGACAGCGACGTACTGGACCGGGCGCTGCGTGCGGCCACGAAGGTGACCTTCGACCGGGTCGACTCCGACGGCTGCATGTCCACCAACGACACCGTGCTGCTGATGGCCTCCGGCGCCTCCGGGATCACCCCGGAGTACGAGGAGTTCGCCGAGGCCGTACGGACCGTCTGCGACGACCTCGGCCAGCAGCTGATCCGGGACGCCGAGGGCGCCAGCAAGGACATCAGGGTCGAGGTGATCAACGCCGCGACCGAGGACGACGCCGTCGAGGTGGGCCGCTCCATCGCCCGCAACAACCTCCTCAAGTGCGCCATCCACGGCGAGGACCCCAACTGGGGCCGCGTCCTGTCCGCGATCGGCACCACGCAGGCGGCCTTCGAGCCGGACCAGCTCAATGTCGCCATCAACGGCGTCTGGGTCTGCAAGAACGGCGGCGTCGGCGAGGACCGCGAGAAGGTCGACATGCGCTACCGCGAGGTGCACATCGTCGCCGACCTCGCCGCCGGCGAGCAGACCGCCACCATCTGGACCAACGACCTGACCGCCGACTACGTCCACGAGAACAGCGCCTACTCGTCATGAGCACTACGCGTAAGCACACCGCACTGCCCAAGGCCCAGATCCTCATCGAAGCGCTGCCCTGGCTGGTCCGGCACAACGGCAAGATCGTCGTGATCAAGTTCGGCGGCAACGCCATGATCGACGAGGACCTGAAGGCCGCGTTCGCGCAGGACGTGGTGTTCCTCCACCACGCCGGCCTCAAGCCGGTCGTCGTGCACGGCGGCGGCCCGCAGATCAGCGCCGCCCTCGACAAGCACGGCATCGTCAGCGAGTTCAAGGCGGGCCTGCGCGTCACCACCGAGGACGCCATGGACGTCGTACGCATGGTGCTGGCCGGACAGGTGCAGCGGGAGCTGGTCGGGTTGCTCAACCAGCACGGCCCGCTCGCCGTCGGCCTCACCGGCGAGGACGCGCACACCATCACCGCCACCCGGCACCAGCCCGAGATCGACGGCGAGCTGGTCGACATCGGACGGGTGGGTGAGATCACCGACATCGACACGGGCGCGATCGAGGCGCTGCTCGCCGACGGCCGTATCCCGGTCGTCTCGTCGATCGCCCGTTCCCAGGACGACCACCATGTCTACAACGTCAATGCTGATACGGCGGCTGCGGCACTCGCTGCTGCGCTGGGCGCCGAGACCCTCATGGTCCTCACGGACGTCGAGGGCCTCTACGAGGACTGGCCCGACTCCGACGAGGTGATCAGCCGCCTCACCGCTTCCCAACTGGAGAAGCTGCTGCCGGAGTTGTCCTCCGGCATGGTGCCGAAGATGGAGGGCTGTCTGCACGCCGTGCGGGGCGGCGTGAACACCGCCCGCGTCATCGATGGCCGGGTTCAGCACTCGATCCTGCTGGAGATCTTCACCGACGAGGGCATCGGCACGATGGTCGTGCCCGACGAGCAAGAGGGGGATGCCGAATGAGCGCCAATCAGGAACTGACCGCGCGCTGGCAGGGCGCGCTCATGAACAACTACGGCACCCCGCGACTGCCCCTCGTCCGCGGCGAGGGCGCGAAGCTGTGGGACGCCGACGGCAAGGAGTACGTCGACTACGTCGGCGGCATCGCGGTCAACGCCCTCGGCCACGCCCACCCCGGGGTCGTCGAGGCGGTGAGCCGCCAGATCGCCTCGCTCGGCCACGTCTCCAACCTGTTCGTCGCCGAACCGCCCGTCGCGCTCGCCGAGCGGCTGCTGGAGCTCTTCGGCCGGGACGGCAAGGTCTACTTCTGCAACTCCGGGGCCGAGGCCAACGAGGGCGCCTTCAAGATCGGCCGGCTGACCGGGCGCACCCACATGGTCGCCACCCAGGGCGGCTTCCACGGCCGCACCATGGGCGCCCTCGCGCTCACCGGCCAGCCCGCCAAGCAGGACCCGTTCCTGCCGCTGCCCGGCGACGTCACCCACGTCCCCTACGGCGACGCGCAGGCGCTGGCCGCCGCGGTCACCGAGGAGACGGCGCTGGTCATCATCGAGCCGATCCAGGGCGAGAACGGGGTCGTGGTCCCGCCCGCCGGCTATCTGAAGGCGGCCCGCGCGATCACGGCCGCCACCGGATCGCTGCTGGTCCTGGACGAGGTGCAGACCGGCGTCGGCCGCACCGGCCACTGGTTCGAGTACCAGGCCCACGAGGGCGTCCTGCCCGATGTCGT
>NZ_JBQQCE010000074.1:0-27639 GCF_052245645.1 Streptomyces sp. KR55
GATCAGGCGCCGTGGCTTCCCTGCAGCCTGATCCGCCGGACAGGCCCTAGGACCGGCGACGGATCTTGTCGCCGAGCCACACGAGCGGGTCGTACTTGCGGTCCACGGCCCGTTCCTTCAGCGGGATCAGCGCATTGTCCGTGATCTTGATGCCCTCGGGGCAGACCTCCGTACAGCACTTGGTGATGTTGCAGTAGCCGAGGCCGTGTTCGTCCTGGGCGGTGCGCTTGCGGTCGAGCCCTGTGTCCGCCGCCGCGTCCAGCGGGTGCATGTCCAGTTCGGCGACCCGCATCAGGAAACGCGGCCCGGCGAACGCCTGCTTGTTCTCCTCGTGGTCACGGACCACATGGCAGGTGTCCTGGCACAGGAAGCACTCGATGCACTTACGGAACTCCTGTGACCGGTCCACGTCCTCCTGCATCATGCGGTACTCGCCCGGCCCGAGCCCGGCGGGCGGCACAAACGCCGGGACCTCACGCGCCTTGGCGTAGTTGAAGCCGACGTCGGTGACGAGATCCCGTACGACCGGGAAGGCCCGCAGCGGAGTGACGGTGATCGTCTCCTCGCGGTCGAACACCGACATCCGGGTCATGCACAGCAGCCGGGGCCGCCCGTTGATCTCCGCCGAGCACGAACCGCACTTGCCCGCCTTGCAGTTCCAGCGCACGGCCAGGTCGGGGGCCTGGGTGGCCTGGAGGCGGTGGATGATGTCCAGGACCACCTCTCCGTCGTTCACCTCGACCTTGAAGTCCTCCAGGCCGCCCCCGTCGGCGTCCCCGCGCCACACCTTGAAGCGCGCCTCGTAGCTGCTCATTCGTAGAGCTCCTCTTCGGCGAGGTACTTGACCAGCTCCTCCTTGTCGAAGAGGGCGAGCAGGTCGGGACGGATGGGTTCGGTGGTCTCGCGGGTGAGGGCGATCTGGCCGCGGACGGGGTCCGTGGCCGCCAGCCCGCCCGTGGGGTCGGTGAGTCGGCAGAGCAGGTTGATACGGCGCCACCGGCGGTCCATCGTCGGATGGTCCTCGCGGGTGTGGCCGCCGCGCGACTCCGTGCGCTCCAGCGCGGCCCGCGCCACGCACTCGCTGACCAGCAGCATGTTCCGCAGGTCCAGAGCGAGGTGCCAGCCCGGATTGAACTGGCGGTGGCCCTCGACGCCCGCCCGCCGGGCCCGTACCCGCAGCTCGGCCAGCTTCTCCAGGGCCTGCTTCATCTCCGGCTCACGGCGGATGATGCCGACCAGGTCGTTCATCGTCTGCTGGAGTTCCTGGTGGAGGGTGTACGGGTTCTCCGGCGGCCCTCCGGCCGGCTCCTGCGCCTCCGCCTCGGCCGAAAACGGGCGCAGTGCCTCCGCGGCCGCGGCGTCCACCTGGACGTCGTCCACCCGCGGACGATCCGCCGCCCCCGTCGCGTACTCGGCGGCGTGCAGTCCCGCCCGGCGGCCGAACACCAGCAGGTCGGACAGCGAGTTGCCGCCGAGCCGGTTGGAGCCGTGCATCCCGCCGGCCACCTCACCGGCCGCGTACAGCCCCGGCACCCCGCGTGCCGCCGCGGTGTCGGAGTCGACGGCGATACCGCCCATCACGTAGTGGCAGGTGGGCCCGACCTCCATCGCCTCGGCCGTGATGTCGACGTCGGCCAGCTCCTTGAACTGGTGGTACATCGACGGCAGCCGGCGTGTGATCACCTCGGCGGGCATCCGCGTCGACACATCCAGGAAGACACCGCCGTGCGGGGAGCCGCGGCCCTCCTTGACCTCGGCGTTGATGGCCCGGGCCACCTCGTCGCGGGGGAGCAGCTCCGGGGGACGCCGGTTGTTGTCCGGGTCGTCGTACCAGCGGTCGGCCTCGTCCTCGGTCTCGGCGTACTTCTCCTTGAAGACGTCCGGGATGTAGTCGAACATGAACCGCTTGCCGTCGGAGTTCCTGAGCACCCCGCCGTCGCCGCGCACCGACTCGGTGACGAGGATGCCCTTCACCGAGGGCGGCCAGACCATCCCCGTCGGGTGGAACTGCACGAACTCCATGTTCAGCAGGGGAGCGCCCGCCAGCAGGGCCAGCGCGTGGCCGTCGCCGGTGTACTCCCACGAGTTCGACGTGACCTTGAAGGACTTGCCGATGCCGCCCGTGGCGATCACGACCGCGGGGGCCTCCAGGACGAAGAAACGGCCGGACTCACGCTCGTAGGCGAAGACACCCGAGACCTTCCCACCGTCCTTCAGCACGCGGGTGACCGTGCACTCCTGGAACACCTTCAGCCGGGACTCGTAGTCGCCGGTCTCACGGTGGTCCTCCTGCTGGAGTGCGACGATCTTCTGCTGGAGGGTGCGGATCAGCTCGAGACCCGTGCGGTCGCCGACATGGGCCAGGCGCGGATACTCGTGGCCGCCGAAGTTGCGCTGCGAGATCCGGCCGTCCTTCGTACGGTCGAACAGGGCGCCCCAGGTCTCCAGCTCCCACACCCGGTCGGGGGCCTCCTGCGCATGCAGCTCGGCCATCCGCCACTGGTTGAGGAACTTGCCGCCGCGCAGGGTGTCACGGAAGTGCACCTGCCAGTTGTCGTGCGGGTTCGCGTTGGCCATCGCGGCGGCGATACCGCCCTCGGCCATCACCGTGTGCGCCTTGCCGAACAGCGACTTGCAGATCACGGCCGTACGGGCGCCCCGCTCGCGCGCCTCGATCGCGGCCCGCAGCCCGGCGCCGCCCGCGCCGACCACGACGACGTCCCACTCCTGTCGCTCCACCACGGACATCAGAAGGCCCCACTCATCTAGAAGAAGCGCGGATCGTCGAAGACACCGGACGCGACGAGATAGACGTAGAAGTCGGCGAGCGCGACGCTCACCAACGACGTCCAGGCGAGCAGCATGTGGCGGGCGTTCAGCTTCCCGACCCACTGCCACATCCGGTAGCGCACGGGGTGTTTGGAGAAGTGCTTGAGCTTGCCGCCCACGATGTGCCGGCAGGAGTGGCAGGAGAGGGTGTACGCCCAGATCAGCACGATGTTGACCAGGAACACGACGGTGCCGAGGCCCATGTGGCCCCAGTCGTAGTGCTCGTCGCGGAACGCGAGCACGGTGTCGTAGGTCAGGATGCCGGCCACCGGGATCGCCGCGTAGAAGAAGTACCGGTGGATGTTCTGCAGGATCAGCGGGAAGCGGGTCTCGCCGGTGTACTTCTTGTGCGGCTCGGCCACCGCGCAGGCCGGCGGGGACGCCCAGAAGCCCCGGTAGTAGGCCTTGCGGTAGTAGTAGCAGGTCAGGCGGAAGCCGAGCGGGAAGATCAGGATGATGATCGCGGGGGAGATCCCCCACCAGCTGCCGAAGATCTCCCAGTTGGGGCCCGCCTTCATCGGCTCGCAGTTCTCCGCCAGACAGGGGGAGTAGAAGGGCGAGACGTACGGGGCCGCGTAGTAGTCGGCGTTCGCGAAGGCCCGCCAGGTCGAGTACACGACGAAGGCGAGCAGCCCGACGGCGGTCGCGGCCGGCGCCAGCCACCAGCGGTCGGTGCGCAGATGCGGAGCGGCGATCGCGGCGCGCGGGGCGGCGCGGACGCCGCCGCCGGGCGGATGGGGATCTGTGGTTGTGGGTTCCGTACCAGTGGCCAACGTATGACTCCGGTCGGTTCGGGATGCTGAGGCGGCTCAGGGTGCGTGCCGGTCGCGGGCGCCGAGACCCTCGTCGTCCGAGTCCGTCCACAGGGAGTAGTCGTAGGGGGCGTCGGAGATCGTGACGAGCTCGGGGCGCCGGGCCGAGGGCGAGGCGTGCGTCGCCTCGCGCAGCAGCGCGACGCTCTCACGCAGGTGCTCGCAGTCGGTGCGGACCCGCCGTATGTCGAGCCCGCCGCTGCCGAGCTGCTGTTCCAGGCGGTTCACCGACCGGGACATGTCGTCGAGACACCGCTGGACTGACATCAGTTCGTCGTGCACGGACATGACGTGACCTCACTTCCGTCGGCTGTGCGGCCGTGGGTGGCAACGGTCATGCGCCTGCGAGTGTTGCGCGTCACACCGGCCGCTGGGAAGGGACGTGCACCGATTGGCCGAGGCGTGTGGGTGCACCCCGTGGTGCGTTGCGCCACACGAGTGGGCTTTCGGGCCGTCGCCGCCGTGTCGCCCTGTGTTGCCGAACCCTTTCCTCTTCAGTGACGGCATACCGCTTAATACATCTGATCAGCTCCATATACCACCAAAAGTGATCGTAACCCCCGCGGCTCCCGGAGGTAACCAGAGATGTCCCACGACGGCGTCGGACCCAGGCCCGCTCGTCAATCTCCCGCCTGCCGCGCGACGAGAGGGCCCGGCGCGGTCATGCGCCCGGTCGCCTTCCTCACCGCGGGAGCGCTCGCGGTGACCGCCCTGGCTGGGTGCAGCTCCGAGGACCCGGCCGGCAAGCCCCTGGCCGGCCAGGACATCGCCCCCGCCGCCCGGTCCCAGGTCGCCGACGGCGGCACCCTGCGCTGGGCCGTGGACGCCGTACCGGAGACCCTGAACACCTTCCAGGCCGACGCCGACGCGACCACCAGCCGTATCGCCCAGGCCGTCCTGCCGTCGATGTACCGGCTGAACGAGAGCGGCCGACCGGAGATCAACCCCGACTATCTCGAATCCGCCGAGGTCGTGGACACCGAGCCCCGGCAGGTCGTCCTCTACAAGCTCCACCAGCAGGCCGTCTGGAGCGACGGCCGCGAGATCGGTGCCGCGGACTTCGCCGCCCAGTGGCGCGCCCTGTCCGGCAAGGACACCGCCTACTGGACCGCCCGCAACGCGGGGTACGACCGCATCGAGCGGATCGAGCGCGGCGCCAACGACCTCGAGGTCAAGGTCACCTTCACCCGGCCCTACGCCGACTGGCAGTCGCTGTTCTCGCCGCTGTACCCCAAGGAGGTCATGGGCACGCCCGACTCCTTCAACGACGGGGCCCGCAAGAAGCTCAAGGTCACTGCCGGGCCCTTCACCGTGCGGGAGGCCGACCGCAAGGACGACGAGGTCACCCTCGCCCGCAATCCGCGCTGGTGGGGCGACCCGGTCAAGCTCTCCGAGATCGTGCTGCGGGCCGTACCGCGCGAGGAGCGCTCCGCCGCGCTGGCCGCCGGCGCGGTCGACCTCGCCGAGATCGACGCCCCCGCGGCCCGGCGCATCGCCCTCGCCGCCGGGCCGGGCGGCACCGGCGCGTCCCGCCAGGGCGGCGGCCGGAACACCGACGACCCCAAGGCGCCGAGCCCCTCGGCCGACCCGAGCGGCTCCGACGAGACCACCGGCGACGAGGAGAGCGGCTCCCGCGCGCAGGGCAGCCGGTCCGCCGCCGACGCCGCGCGGACCCTGCGCGGCTTCGAGGTCCGCAAGTCCCTGGAACCGGCCTACACCCAGCTCGCCCTCAACGGCGCCGACGGTCCGCTCGCCGACGAACGGGTCCGCCGGGCCGTGGCCCGCGCCCTCGACCGGGAGGCACTGGCGAAGGCCGTCCTCAAGCCGCTGGGCCTGCCCGCCGAGCCGGTCGGCTCCCACCTCGCCCTGGCCGGCCAGGCCGCCTACGCCGACAGCAGCGGTGCGCTCGGCGGCCAGGACACCGACGAGGCGCAGGCGCTGCTCGCGGACGCCGGGTGGGTACCGGGCGGACCGGTCAAGAAACAGAAGAAGGAGAACGCGGCGGGGCCGGAAGGGGAGACGGCCACCGGGAATCCCACCGACGAGGACGGCACGTACATCGTCGGCGAGGACAACAAGGGCCGCACGGACGCCGAGCTCGAGGAGGCCGAGGAGTACCGCCGCCAGCTCGCCCAGGACGGCAAGCAGCACCACCAGAGCGGCGGGGCACCCGGCGCGTACGCCCCCAAGGGCACCGCCGCCCCCGCGGGCGCACCGGCCGGTCCCCTCGCCAAGGACGGCCGGCCGCTCACCCTGCGCTTCGTGCTCCCCTCCGGGCCGGGCTCCCGGGCGCTGCACACGGTCGCCGACCGCATCTCACGCATGCTGGAACGGGTCGGCATCCACACCGAGACGACAAAGGTCCCCGAGGAGAGCTACTTCAAGGACCACATCGCCTCCGGCGAGTACGACCTCGCCCTGTACTCCTGGCCCGCGTCCGCCTTCCCCGCCACCGACGCCCGCCCCATCTACGCCAAGCCGGTCCCGGCCGCCGACGGCTCCCTCACCGTCGAGCAGAACTACACCCGGGTCGGCACCGACCAGGTCGACCAGCTCTTCGACCAGGCCGTCGCGACTCTCGACCAGGAGGAGTCCCGCGACCTGGTCCGCAAGGCCGACGCCCGCATCTGGGCAGCCGCCGGCTCCATCCCCCTCTACCAACGCCCCCAACTGATCGCCGCAAGAAAGAACCTCGCCAACACGGGCGCCTTCGGCTTCGCGACGCCGGTGTACGAGGACATGGGCTTCTTGAAGAAGAACGCGCGGCCGGCAGCCGGCCCTTCGTAACCGCGGGCAGTCGTGCCGCTTGGGGCCGCCACAGGGTCGCGCGGCCGGCGCCCCGCCACCTCGTCAGTCCGCGGGCATGCGTGCCTCCCCCACTGCCTTAAGGGCCTGGGGGACCCCCAGGGCGATGGGGGTCCCCCCGCTCGAGCGAAGCCGAGAGTGGGGGAGGGTGGGCGCGGCCGGCACCTCGTAAGCGCCGGGCTGCGCGACCGACCCCCCAAGCACCGGCGGCGGCCAGCCCCAAGCCCACTGACCTGCACCGATGCATCCCACCCAGCCCCCAACCCGGCGGCCCCGTACCATGGGGTGAGGCCGTGGCGTGTCAAGCCCGGCAGGGCCCGCGTAACACAGACGTACGCGCAGGCCGTCCTCACCACTCCGGGAGTACGCCACACCATGGCCACGCGCCACGACATCCGCAACGTCGCCATCGTCGCCCACGTCGACCACGGCAAGACCACCATCGTCGACGCGATGCTCAAGCAGGCCGGTGCCTTCGCCGCGCACCAGCTCGACTCCGTCGACGACCGCATGATGGACTCGAACGACCTGGAGCGTGAGAAGGGCATCACGATCCTCGCCAAGAACACGGCGGTCAAGTACCACCCGAAGGCCGGCGGGGACCCGATCACCATCAACATCATCGACACCCCCGGCCACGCCGACTTCGGTGGCGAGGTCGAGCGCGGTCTGTCGATGGTCGACGGCGTCGTCCTGCTGGTGGACGCCTCCGAGGGCCCGCTGCCGCAGACCCGCTTCGTGCTGCGCAAGGCCCTCCAGCAGCGGCTGCCCGTCATCCTCTGCATCAACAAGACGGACCGCCCGGACTCGCGGATCGACGAGGTCGTCAACGAGACCTACGACCTCTTCCTCGACCTGGACGCCGACGAGGACCAGATCGAGTTCCCGATCGTCTACGCCTGCGGCCGCGACGGCATCGCCTCGCTGACCAAGCCGCAGGACGGCACGGTCCCGGCAGACAGCGACAGCCTGGAGCCGTTCTTCTCCACGATCCTGGAGCACATCCCGGCCCCGACCTACGACGAGGGCGCCCCGCTCCAGGCCCACGTCACCAACCTCGACGCCGACAACTTCCTCGGCCGTATCGCGCTGCTGCGCGTCCAGCAGGGCGAGCTGCGCAAGGGCCAGACGGTGGCCTGGATGAAGCGCGACGGCAGTGTGCACAACGTCCGTATCTCCGAGCTGCTGATGACCGAGGCGCTCACCCGCGGCCCGGCGGAGAAGGCCGGCCCCGGTGACATCTGCGCGGTCGCCGGTATCCCGGACATCATGATCGGCGAGACCCTGGCCGACACCGAGAACCCGGTCGCGCTGCCGCTGATCACGGTCGACGAGCCCGCGATCTCGATGGTCATCGGCACCAACACCTCCCCGCTGGTCGGCCGTGGCGCCACCGGCAAGGGCGCCGACAACAAGGCGGCCGTGAAGGACCGCAAGGTGACGGCCCGTCAGGTCAAGGACCGCCTGGACCGCGAGCTGATCGGCAACGTCTCGCTCCGCGTCCTCGACACCGAGCGTCCGGACGCCTGGGAGGTGCAGGGCCGCGGTGAGCTGGCGCTGGCCATCCTCGTCGAGACCATGCGCCGCGAGGGCTACGAGCTGACCGTCGGCAAGCCCCAGGTCGTCACCAAGGATGTCGACGGCAAGACGTACGAGCCGGTCGAGCGGATGACGATCGACGTGCCCGAGGAGCACATGGGTGCCGTCACGCAGCTCATGGGTGTCCGCAAGGGCCGGATGGACAACATGTCCAACCACGGCTCGGGCTGGGTCCGTATGGAGTTCGTGGTCCCGTCCCGCGGTCTGATCGGTTTCCGGACGGAATTCCTCACCCAGACCCGCGGTACGGGCATCGCCCACTCGATCCACGAGGGCTTCGAGCCGTGGTTCGGCGCCCTCCAGACCCGTAACAACGGCTCGCTCGTCGCCGACCGCTCCGGTGCCGTCACCGCCTTCGCGATGACGAACCTTCAGGAGCGCGGCGTGCTCTTCGTGGAGCCGGGCACCGAGGTGTACGAGGGCATGATCGTCGGCGAGAACTCCCGCTCCGACGACATGGACGTCAACATCACCAAGGAGAAGAAGCTCACCAACATGCGCTCTTCCACGGCCGATGTGACCGAGTCGATCGTCCCGCCGCGCAAGCTGTCGCTGGAACAGTCGCTGGAGTTCTGCCGCGACGACGAGTGCGTCGAGGTGACCCCGGAGGCCGTTCGCATCCGCAAGGTGAACCTGGACGCCCGTGAGCGGGCCCGCGCCGCGAGCCGCGCCAAGCACGGCTGACGCCCCTTCACCGGCACGTCGGAAAGACCCGGTCCTTCCCCTGGGGAGGGGCCGGGTCGTCGCGTTCAGACGGCTTTCGGATGCCTTTGGAGTGCTGTTCGCATATCGGTGCCTCGGCGATCAAGTTTCGGACATGTAAACAAAAATCCCTCCCGGTATGCCCGATTCGCCGATTTACCGTTTCACCTGTCAAGCGCGCGCAGGTGTCAATCTTTGCAATTTTTGCTCAAAAAATGGGCGGTAGGGAGATCCCTGTGTCTTCCGCCCTTGACGCGCGTTGATGCACTTGGCGAAAGTTCCCCCAAACCACAGAACCTGCCGGTATCTGTGCTGCGCTCAACTCTCCAACCCCCCGGGGGAAGAACACACATGACCAGTCCAACCAAGGCCGAGGACTCGGGGTCCGCGGTCGCCTTGGACCCAGAGCTCGCGGCGACCTCGGAAGTCGCCAAGGGTGCCAAGAAGCTTGAGGGTCGTTCCCCCGGGCAGTTGATGTGGCAGCGCTTCAAGCGTGACCGTACAGGGATGTTCTGTGCCGGCGTAGTGATTTTCTACTTCGTCGTCGCGCTGTGCGCCCCGCTGCTCACCGCGATCAGCGGCACCAACCCGTACACCCTGTACGGCCAGGACCCCACGTACGCGGACCAGCCCGTGCTGGACGACTTCGGGCTGCCGCTGGGCTACTTCGGCGGAGTCTCGGCGGACCACTGGTTCGGTGTGGAGCCGCAGTACGGCCGTGATCTGTTCGCCATGCTGGTGTACGGCATGCGCACCTCGCTGTTCATGGCGCTGGGCGTGACCACGCTGCTGATGCTGACCGGCATCATCATCGGCATGGTCGGCGGCTACTTCGGCGGCCGGACCGACTACTGGCTCGGCCGGGTCACCGACTTCTTCCTCTCGTTCCCGCAGCAGCTGTTCTTCATCGCCTTCATGCCCGTCGTGACCGCGTTCTTCGTGGACCCGCGGGAGGAGACCCCCACGTACTTCCGCGCGTTGGCGATCCTGATCGTGCTGTGGCTGCTGGGCTGGATGGGCATGGCGCGTATCGTCCGCTCCACCGTGCTGTCGCTGCGTGAGCGGGAGTTCGTCGAGGCCGCCAAGGTCGCCGGCGCATCCCCGGGGCGCATCGTCCGCAAGGAGATCCTGCCGAACATCGTCTCGCCGATCCTGATCCAGTTCACGTACCAGCTGCCCAGCACCATCCTCACCATCGCCTTCCTCTCCTTCGCCGGTGTCGGTTTCGTCGAGCCGACCCCGGACTGGGGACGACTGTTCGCCGCCGGCGCCAAGTACGCCGAGCAGGACCCGGCGTTCATGTTCTTCCCCGGGGTGGCGCTGGTGATCTTCATCCTGTGCTTCAACCTCCTCGGAGACTCCGTACGGGATGCCTTCGACCCCAAGTCCGGGCGGTAATCGTCCATTGGTGGGGGGTGACTGCCGCCCCCGCGACGGCCTACCAGCCGCGTCAGGCAGTACTCATGGATAACAACCGACAGGTAGGTGCATTCACCGCTATGAAGTCGTTCACCTCGCGCAGAGCGCGCGCCATAGTGGTCGCCATCGCGGCCGGCTCCCTCGCGCTCACGGGCTGCTCGGAGAACACGGGCACGAGCTCCAACAAGGACTCCAAGAAGGACCAGGAGGAGGCCAAAACCCAGTCGAAGGCGGTCACCTACGCCGACGCCGCGGCCTCGACCGGCCCGGCCGAGGAGGTCCCCGGCGCCAAGAGCGGCGGCACGATCACCGTCTACCAGGAGGCGGGCCTGTCCCACCTGGACCCGGGTCAGATCTACGTCTCCGACGCCGGTCAGGTCGCCAACCTGCTCTTCCGCGGGCTGACGAACTTCGAGGAGGACGGCAAGGGCGGCGTCTCCGTCGTGGGTGACCTCGCGACCGACTCCGGCAAGTCCTCAGACGGCGGCAAGACCTGGACGTTCACGCTCAAGGACGGCATCAAGGACCAGAACGGCAAGGAGATCACCTCCGCCGACGTCCGCCACACCGTCGAGCGCCAGTACGCCGAGTTCATCTTCGACGGCCCGACGTACCTGCAGACCTGGCTGAGCGGCGCGGACTACCGCAAGGCACTGCCGGACGGCGGCTACGGCAGCAAGCACCTGCCGGACTCGGTCCTGGAGACCCCGGACGACAAGACGGTCGTCTTCCACTTCGACACGGCGCGTCCGGACCTGCCGCAGACGCTGGCCATGCCGGGCTACTCCATCGTTCCGGAGGAGACCGACACGAAGGAGAAGTACGACAAGGCCCCGGTCGCCACCGGCCCGTACAAGATCGCCGAGTACAAGATCGGCAAGTCCCTCAAGCTGGTCAAGAACGACCAGTGGGACCCGAAGACCGACTCCGTCCGTCACCAGTACGTCGACGGTTTCGACATGCAGTTCGGCATCACCGAGTCGACCCAGACCAAGCGTCTGATCGCCGACCAGGGCGACTCCAAGAGCGCCATCCAGCTCACGGGCAGCGTCGAGTCCACCCAGATCCAGGACGTCGTCGGTGACGCGGTCGTCAACAAGCGCACGATCAAGGGCTACCAGCCCTACGTCCAGGTGCTGAACTTCAACCTGGACCGGGTCAAGAACAAGGCCGTCCGCGACGCCATCACCTACGCGGTGAACTCCAAGTCGCTGATCGCCGGTGAGGGCGGCGCCTACGGTGGCGACGTGGCCCCGAACCTGTTCGCCCCGACCCTGCCGGGCTACGAGGCGAGCTACGACCCGTACGGCCGGCTGAAGACGCCGCAGGGCAACATCGCGAAGGCCGAGGAGCTCCTGAAGGACGTCCCGGCCGCCGAGAAGAAGCTCGTCTTCGCCTACGCGAACAGCGAGCAGGGTCAGAAGCGCAAGGTCGCCGTCGAGGACGCGCTGACCAAGGTCGGCTTCGACGTCGTCTCCAAGGAGGTCGACGCCGCGAGCTACTACGAGCAGATCGGCAAGCTCGACAACCCGTACGACATCTACATCTCCGGCTGGGGCCAGGACTGGCCGTCCCCGGCCACGGTCGTCACGCCGGTCTACGACGGTGACCAGATCGCCGAGGGTTCGCCCAACTACTCGCACATCGACGACCCGAAGGTCCAGGAGCTGATCAAGAAGGCCCTGACCCAGGAGCCCACCGAGGCGGCGAAGACCTGGATCGAGGCGCACCACTACATCCTGGAAGAGGTCAACCCGGCCGCTCCGCTGTGGTACACCAAGCAGCTGCAGCTCTACGGCTCGAACATCGGCGGTGCCCGCTACAGCACCGAGTCCAGCTACATCGACGTCACCCGACTGTTCCTGAAGTCGTAACTCTCTACGGCTGATCGCGGGGGTGCGCACCAGGCGGAGCGCACCCCCGCGGTTCCGCGCAAACCTCCCACCGTCTCCGCAGAGAGCAGCCTTCCCGCCATGCTTCAGTTCATCATCCGGCGCACTGTCGGTGCCGTCGTCACCCTGTTTCTCATCGGCGCCGCAACCTTCTTCCTCTTCGTCGCGGCGCCATCCGACTACGCCTCTCTGGCCTGTGGCAGGGACTGCTCGCCCGCGAGACTGGAGGACATCCGTGAGGCCCTCGGCCTCAACCTGCCAGTGGCCCAGCAGTTCTGGGACTTCATGTCGGGAATCGTCGTCGGCCGTGACTTCCCCGACGCCCACTGTGCCGCCCCGTGCCTCGGCCAGTCGTTCTACTCGGGCGACATGGTCTGGGACACGATCATGGACCGCTTCCCGCTGACCATCTCGCTGACGGTCGGCGCCATGGTCGTCTTCCTGACCGTCGGCATCGGCGCGGGAATGCTCGCCGCCTACCGGCGCGGCTCCGCGATCGACAAGGTCGCCACCGGCGCGTCCATGGTGCTCAGCTCGTTCCAGATCTACTTCCTCGGCCCCATCGTGCTGCTGATCTTCGTGTACAGCACCGGCTGGGTGGAGGACCCCAAGTACGTGCCGTTCACGGAGGATCCGTTCGGCTGGCTCGCCGGGCTGTGGATTCCCATGGTCGTGATGGCCACCATCTTCACCGCCCAGTACACGCGTATGGCGCGCGCCTCCCTCGTCGAGCAGCTCGCCGAGGAGCACGTGCGCACCGCCCGGGCCAAGGGCATGCCGAAGCGGTACGTCTTCTTCCGCTACGCCTGGCGCGGTTCGCTCATCCCGATCGTCACCGTCCTCGGCATCGACCTCAGCTCGCTGCTCGGCGGCGGCGTGGTCACCGAACTGACCTTCTCCCTCCAGGGCATCGGACGCCTCGCGGTGGACGGCGCGGTCAACAAGGACCTCCCGCTGACGATGGGCGTCATGTTGGTCGGAGCCTTCGTCATCCTGCTCCTGAACATCCTCGTCGACATCGTGTACGCCTGGATCGACCCGCGCGTCCGGCTCTCCTAGGAAGAACGAACCACCGTGACCACACTGACCAAGACCGAGGACGCCCCGGCCCCGACCGGGCCCGAGAGCTTCCTCTCGGTCCGTGACCTGCGGGTGCAGTTCTCCACCGAGGACGGCATCGTCAAGGCGGTCGACGGCCTCTCCTTCGACGTCGAGCGCGGTAAGACCCTGGGCATCGTCGGCGAGTCCGGCTCCGGCAAGTCCGTCACCAACCTGACGATCCTCGGCCTGCACAACCCGCGGACCACCACCATCGACGGCGAGATCGTCCTCGACGGCAAGGAACTCGTCACCGCCACCGAGAAGGAGCTGGAGAAGCTCCGCGGCAACAAGATGGCGATGATCTTCCAGGACCCGCTGACCGCCCTCTCCCCGTACTACACGGTGGGCCGCCAGCTGTCCGAGCCGTACATGAAGCACACCGGCGCCTCCAAGAAGGAGGCCAAGGACCGGGCGATCCAGATGCTGGAGAAGGTCGGCATTCCGCAGCCCAAGGTGCGCTTCGACGACTATCCGCACCAGTTCTCCGGCGGTATGCGCCAGCGCGCGATGATCGCCATGGCACTGATGTGCGACCCCGACCTGCTGATCGCCGACGAGCCGACCACCGCGCTCGACGTGACCGTGCAGGCGCAGATCCTGGACCTGCTCAAGGACCTCCAGCAGGAGTTCGGCTCCGCGATCATCTTCATCACCCACGACCTCGGCGTCATCTCCAACATGGCCGACGACCTGCTGGTGATGTACGCCGGCCGGGCCGTGGAGCGCGGCAGCGTCAAGGAGGTGCTGCGCACCCCGAAGCACCCGTACACCTGGGGCCTGCTCAGCTCCATGCCGCGTCTGGACGGCGACATCCACACGGAGCTGACGCCGATCCCGGGCACCCCGCCCTCCCTGCTCAACCCGCCGTCGGGCTGTCCCTTCCACCCGCGCTGCGCCTTCAAGGACAAGGTGTCGGGCACCCTCTGCACGGACGTACGGCCGCCGCTGGGCGAGGGCCGTGACTCCGCGTGCCACCTCACGGCCGAGCAGAAGCAGACCATCTTCATCGACGAGATCCAGCCCCGGCTGCGCTAGGGAGAACCGAGATCATGAGCGAGAACCTCACCCTCCCCGCACAGCAGGGCTCCACGGGCGCCGACACCGAAACGCTGCTCGAGGTCAAGGGCCTGACCAAACACTTCCCGATCTACGGCGGCTTCCCGATCAAACGGAAGGTCGGCGCGGTGCAGGCCGTCGACGGGGTCGACCTGACCGTCGGCGTCGGCGAGAGTGTCGGCCTGGTCGGCGAGTCCGGCTGCGGCAAGTCGACCACCGGCCGGCTCATCACGCGCCTGCTGGCGCCGACGGCCGGTCAGATCACCTACGCCGGGCAGGACATCACGCACGCCTCCCGCAGGCAGCTCGCGCCGGTGCGGTCCGAGATCCAGATGATCTTCCAGGACCCGTACTCGTCGCTGAACCCTCGGCAAACCGTCGGCACGATCATCAAGTCGCCGATGGAGGTCAACGGGATCAACCCCGAGGGCGGCCGGGAGAAGCGGGTCCGGGAACTCCTGGAGCTGGTCGGCCTCAACCCCGAGCACTACAACCGCTTCCCGCACGAGTTCTCCGGCGGCCAGCGCCAGCGCATCGGTGTGGCCCGCGCCCTGGCGCTGAACCCGAAGCTGATCGTCGCCGACGAGCCGGTCTCCGCGCTGGACGTGTCGATCCAGGCGCAGGTGGTGAACCTGCTGCAGAAGGTGCAGCAGGAGCTGGGCATCGCCTTCGTGTTCATCGCCCACGACCTGGCCATCGTGCGGCACTTCTCGCAGCGTGTGGCCGTCATGTACCTCGGCAAGGTGGTAGAGGTCGGCGACCGGGACTCGATCTACAACCGGCCGCGGCACCCGTACACGCACGCCCTGCTGTCCGCGGTCCCCGAGGTCGAGCTCGACGACGAGAGCGAGAGCCGTGAGCGGATCCGCCTCGCCGGCGACGTGCCCTCGCCGATCCACCCGCCGTCCGGCTGCCGCTTCCGCACCCGCTGCTGGAAGGCGCAGGACAAGTGCGCCACCGAGGAACCGCCCCTGGTCCAGCTCTCCGGCAACCGGTCCGGCCACCTGACGGCCTGCCACTTCCCGGAGGACCCGACCACGGAGGCCCGCGACGAGGACGTCGTCCTCGACCCGGCGCTGAAGGCGCTGGAGGAGGACCAGGACTGACGCCCCTGGCTTGACGCTAGGCCCGCCGTACGACGTTGATGATCTCGGGGCTGGCGGGGGTGAACGGTCCCCGCCCCCAGTCCCCGAACCGCTGCCGTACGGCGAGCCCGGCCTCGTCCAGGAAGCGGTCCAGGGCGTCCACGCCGAGGAACCTCAGCGTGTTGCGGCTGACCTGGGGCTCGTCCCAGCGCGGACCGTCGAAGGTCCCGGTGAACGACACCCGGTCTCCGTGGACCGGCGTCTCCGCCTCGTGCCACAGGCGCACCACGTCCCCCTCCGGGCCGCGGGCCTCGTGGATCCGGTCCGGGGTCCAGGACTCCCAGGCGCGGGCGGCCGGGTTGCGCGTCTCGAACACGAACGCGCCGTGCGGGGCGAGGCTCCGGCGGACGGCGGCGAGCGAACGCCGCAGCTCCTCGTCGCCGAGCAGCTCCTGAAAGGCGTGCCCGGTCATCACGACCAGGTCGAACTCCTCGTGCCACCAGGTGCAGGACAGGTCCCCGAGCACCCACTCGACGTCCCGGGTGGCGTGTCTGGCCCTTACGAGCATCGCGGCGGCCGGATCGAGGCCGGTGAGCCGCCCCTGGTGCCCCGCTTCCCGCGCCTGCCGCAGCAGCCGCCCGGTTCCGCAGCCGACGTCGAGCACGGCACCGGCGGACATCACCAGATCGAGGTAGAAGTCGTCACCCGCTCCCCACGGGTTGAGGGCCTCATACAGTTCGACGAGAGCGGCGTCACGGTAGGAACGATCACCCATCCGGGCAGTGTGCCTGCTGTATGGCGGATCAGTACACGAATCCGGGATTTACGCGGGAAGAACGCGCACACCGCAACGGCTCGCAGCCCCATCACCCCCAGCCGCCTCGCATTTCACCCGCACCACTCCCTCACTAGTCCAAAGAGCCGCACGCATGTGCATGGCGCACCGTTTGGACGGATATTGGCCGTTATGGGGCCGACGTCCCGGCGACGGCGGTAGGGCACTGCATGAGGAGGGACTCCATGCGTAGAGCCACGCACGCCACATGGGCCGTGTGTGCGGTCGCGGCAGCCCTCGTGGCGACCGCCTGCGGCGGGGGCGGCGGCAGTGCCGGCGACAGCGGTGCGGTGCTGAGCTCCTCCTGGGGCGACCCGCAGAACCCGCTGGAGCCGGCGAACACCAACGAGGTGCAGGGCGGCAAGGTCCTCGACATGATCTTCCGGGGCCTGAAGAAGTACAACCCCGAGACCGGCAAGGCCGAGGACATGCTCGCCGAGAGCATCGAGACGACCGACTCGCGGAACTTCACCGTCACCATCAAGGACGGCTGGACCTTCAGCAACGGCGAACCGGTCACCGCCCGGTCCTTCGTCGACGCCTGGAACTACGGCGCGAGCCTGAAGAACAACCAGCGCAACGCCTACTTCTTCAGCTACATCGAGGGCTACGACGAGGTCCACCCCGAGGACGGGGACAAGCAGAGCGCCGACGCCCTGTCCGGCCTGAAGGTCACCGGCGACCGCACCTTCACCGTCCGGCTCAGCCAGAAGTTCTCCACCTTCCCCGACACCCTCGGCTACCCCGCCTTCGCCCCGCTGCCCCGGGCGTTCTTCGACGACCACGACGCCTGGCTCAGCAGGCCCGTCGGCAACGGCCCGTACAGCGTCGACTCGTACACCAGGGGCTCCCAGATGTCCCTGCGCGCCTGGGACGCCTACCCCGGCCCCGACAAGGCCCAGAACGGCGGCGTCGACCTCAAGGTCTACACCGACAACAACACCGCCTACACCGACCTGATGGCCGGCAACCTCGACCTCGTCGACGACGTCCCCGCATCCCAGCTCAAGAACGTCCGCAACGACCTGGGCGACCGTTACCTCAACACCCCCGCCGGCATCCTCCAGACCCTCGCCTTCCCCTACTACGACAGGAACTGGAGCCGGCCCGGCATGGACAAGGTCCGCAAGGGCCTGTCCCGGGCGATCGACCGCAAGCAGATCACCGAGACCATCTTCCACAAGACCCGCACCCCCGCGACCGACTGGACCTCCCCGGTCCTCGGCGAGGAGGGCGGATACAAGCCCGGGCTGTGCGGGCAGTGGTGCGAGTACGACGCCGCCGAGGCGAAGAAGCTGGTCCGCGAGGGCGGCGGACTGCCCGGCGGTCAGGTCAGGATCACGTACAACGCGGACACCGGCTCCCACAAGCAGTGGGTCGACGCGGTCTGCAACTCCATCAACAACGCCCTCGACAACGACCACGCCTGCGTCGGCAACCCGATCGGCACCTTCGCCGACTTCCGCAGCCAGATCACCGACCGCAAGATGTCCGGCCCGTTCCGCGCCGGCTGGCAAATGGACTACCCGCTGATCCAGAACTTCCTCCAGCCGCTCTACTACACCAACGCCTCCTCCAACGACGGCAAGTGGTCCAACCAGAAGTTCGACGACCTCGTCGACCGGGCCAACGCCGAGTCCGACACGGCCGAGGCGATCAGGACCTTCCAGCAGGCCCAGGAGGTCGTCCGGGACAACATGGCCGCCATCCCGCTCTGGTACCAGAACGGCAGCGCCGGCTACTCGGAGCGCCTGTCGGACGTGAAACTCAACCCGTTCAGCGTTCCCGTCTACGACCAGATCAAGGTCAGCTGAGGCGGAGCCATGGGACGGTATGTCGTCCGGCGCCTGCTGCAGATGATCCCGGTCTTCGTCGGGGCCACCCTGCTGATCTTCCTGATGGTCAACGTGATGGGCGACCCCATCGCGGGGCTGTGCGGTGAGCGGGAGTGCGACCCGGCGACGGCCGCCCGGCTCAGGAAGGAGTTCGGCCTCGACAAGCCGGTCTGGCAGCAATACCTGACCTACATGGGCAACGTCTTCACCGGCGACTTCGGCACCGCCTTCAACGGCCAGCCGGTCACCGAGCTGATGGCGTCCGCCTTTCCGGTCACCATCCGGCTCACGATCGTGGCGATCCTCTTCGAGATCGTCATCGGCATCACGCTGGGCGTCGTCACGGGGCTGCGCCGGGGCCACCCCGTCGACACCACGGTCCTGCTGATCACCCTCGTCGTCATCTCCGTGCCCACCTTCGTCACCGGCCTGCTGCTCCAGCTCCTGCTCGGCGTCCAGTGGGGCTGGATCAAACCGTCGGTGTCCCCCGAGGCCCGGTTCGACGAGCTGATCGTGCCCGGTCTCGTGCTCGCCTCCGTCTCCCTCGCCTACGTCACCCGCCTGACCCGCACCTCCATCGCGGAGAACCGGCGCTCCGACTACGTCCGTACGGCCGTCGCCAAGGGCCTGCCCCGACGCCGGGTGATCACCCGGCATCTGCTGCGCAACTCCCTGATCCCCGTGGTCACCTTCATCGGCACCGATGTCGGCGCGCTGATGGGCGGCGCGATCGTCACCGAGCGGATCTTCAACATCCACGGCGTCGGCTACCAGCTCTACCAGGGGATTCTCCGGCAGAACACCCAGACCGTCGTCGGCTTCGTGACCGTCCTCGTCCTCGTCTTCCTGCTCGCCAACCTCCTCGTCGATCTTCTGTACGCCGTACTCGACCCGAGGATCCGCTATGCCTGAACGCAGGGAACCCGGCGGCGCGATCGCCGGCACCGGCATGGGAGGAGCGATGGACCTGGCCGCGAGCGAGGCGGAGACGCTGGAGAACCGTTCCAGCCGCCCCGACGGTGCGGGCCCGTCCGGCAAACCCCGCTCCCTCTGGTCGGACGCCTGGCACGACCTGCGCCGCAACCCGGTCTTCATCATCTCGGGTCTGGTGATCTGCTTCCTGGTCGTCATCTCCCTGTGGCCGTCCCTGATCGCCTCGGGCAATCCCCTCAAGTGCGACCTTGCCAAGGCCCAGGAGGGCTCACAGCCCGGCCATCCCTTCGGCTACGACGGCCAGGGCTGCGACGTGTACACGCGCACGGTCTACGGCGCCCGTACGTCCGTCGTGGTCGGCGTCTGCGCCACGCTCGGGGTCGCGATCCTGGGGAGCGTGCTCGGTGGGCTCGCCGGGTTCTTCGGCGGGACGTGGGACTCGATCCTGTCGCGGATCACCGACATCTTCTTCGCGATCCCCGTCGTGCTCGGCGGGCTCGTCCTGCTGTCGGTCGTGACCAGCAACTCCGTCTGGCCGGTCATCGGGTTCATGGTGCTGCTCGGCTGGCCGCAGATCTCCCGGATCGCCCGCGGCTCCGTCATCACCGTCAAACAGAACGACTACGTCCAGGCCGCCCGCGCCCTCGGCTCCTCCAACTCCCGGCTGCTGCTGCGGCACATCGCACCCAACGCCGTCGCACCGGTGATCGTCGTGGCGACCATCGCGCTCGGCACGTACATCGCGCTGGAGGCGACCCTGTCGTACCTCGGTGTCGGCCTGAAGCCGCCCAGCGTCTCCTGGGGGATCGACATCTCGGCCGCCTCCCCGTACATCCGCAACGCCCCGCACGCGCTGCTGTGGCCCTCCGGAGCGCTGGCGATCACCGTGCTCGCGTTCATCATGCTCGGCGACGCGGTGCGCGACGCCCTCGACCCGAAGCTGAGGTGAGGTGCCGGCATGCTGCTCGAAGTGCACGATCTGCACGTGGAGTTCCGGACCCGGGACGGGATCGCCAAGGCCGTCAACGGCGTCACCTACAGCGTGGACGCCGGCGAGACCCTCGCCGTGCTCGGCGAGTCCGGTTCCGGCAAGTCCGTCACCGCCCAGGCCGTCATGGGCATCCTCGACATGCCGCCGGGCCGGATCACCGGCGGGGAGGTCCTCTTCCAGGGCCGGGACCTGCTGAAGCTCAAGGAGGACGAGCGGCGGAAGATCCGCGGCGCCGAGATGGCGATGATCTTCCAGGACGCGCTGTCGGCGCTCAATCCCGTGCTGAACGTGGGGGACCAGCTCGGCGAGATGTTCGTGGTCCACCGGGGCATGTCGAAGAAGGACGCGCGGGCCAGGGCCGTGGAGCTGATGGACCGCGTCCGCATCCCGGGCGCCAAGGAGCGGGTGAAGCAGTACCCGCACCAGTTCTCCGGCGGTATGCGCCAGCGCATCATGATCGCGATGGCGCTCGCCCTCGAACCGGCCCTGATCATCGCCGACGAGCCCACCACCGCCCTCGACGTCACCGTGCAGGCCCAGGTCATGGACCTGCTGGCGGAGCTCCGGCGCGAACTGAACATGGGGCTGATCCTCATCACCCACGACCTCGGCGTGGTCGCCGACGTCGCCGACCGGATCGCGGTGATGTACGCGGGCCGCATCGTGGAGTCGGCCCCGGTGCACGACATCTACAAGGCGCCGGCCCACCCCTACACCAAGGGCCTGCTCGACTCCATCCCGCGTCTGCACCACAAGGGCCAGGAGCTCTACGCCATCAAGGGACTGCCGCCCAACCTCATGAACATCCCGCCGGGCTGCGCGTTCCACCCGCGCTGCCCGATGGCCCAGGACGTGTGCCGCACCGACGTACCCCCGCTGTACGAGGTGACCCCATCGGACGGGGCCCGGGGGAGCGCCTGCCACTTCTGGAGGGAGTGCCTGCATGGCTGAGCCGATTCTGGAGGTCAGCGGGCTCGTCAAGCACTACCCGCTGACTCGGGGCGTCCTCTTCAAGAAGCAGGTCGGCTCGGTGAAGGCCGTCGACGGCGTCGACCTCACCCTCGACCGCGGCGAAACCCTCGGCATCGTCGGTGAGTCCGGCTGCGGCAAGTCCACGGTCGCCAGGATGCTGGTCAGCCTGGAGAAGCCGACGGCCGGAGTGATCAGGTACCGGGGCGAGGACATCACCCAGCTGTCCGGCAAGGCCCTGAAGGCCGTACGGCGCAACATCCAGATGGTGTTCCAGGACCCGTACACCTCCCTCAACCCCCGTATGACGGTGGGCGACATCATCGGGGAGCCGTACGAGATCCACCCCGAGGTGGCCCCCAAGGGTGACCGGCGCAGACGCGTCCAGGAGCTGCTGGATGTCGTGGGCCTCAACCCCGAGTACATCAACCGCTATCCGCACCAGTTCTCTGGCGGGCAGCGCCAACGCATCGGCCTCGCACGGGGTTTGGCGCTGCGCCCGGAGATCATCGTCGCCGACGAACCGGTCTCCGCGCTGGACGTGTCCGTCCAGGCCCAGGTCATCAACCTGATGGAGCGCCTGCAGAACGAGTTCGACCTGTCGTACATCTTCATCGCGCACGACCTGTCGATCGTCCGGCACATCTCGGACCGGGTCGGCGTCATGTACCTCGGCAGGATCGTGGAGACCGGCAGGGACGCCGAGATCTACGACCATCCCACGCACCCCTACACCCAGGCACTGCTCTCCGCCGTCCCCGTGCCCGACCCGGAGGCCCGTGAACGGCGCGAGCGCATCATCCTCTTCGGTGACGTGCCCTCTCCGACGCACATCCCCTCCGGCTGCCGCTTCCGCACCCGCTGCTGGAAGGCGCAGGAGCGCTGCACGCTGGAGGTGCCGGCGCTCGCGGTGCCCGCGGAGTTCAGGCCGGCGGGCGGTCCTGCGGCCCATGACTCCGCCTGCCACTTCGCGGAGGAGAAGCAGGTGGTGCCGCCCGAGGAGTAACACGCAGGCAACTCATCTGACCCGGTTCCGATATACGGACGCGGCAGTCTCTACAGCGTACGGCCGTGCGGGTGCCGTAAACGGGCCGGAGTGCCGCCATGTCACTCCGGCCCGTTGCCGTGCCTACGCCAGCCGCAGCGACCGCTTCAGGAAGTCGAGCTGGAGCAGGAGCAGGTTCTCCGCGACCGTCTCCTGCGGGGTCATGTGCGTGACGCCGGAGAGCGGCAGGACCTCGTGGGGGCGGCCGGCGGCCAGGAGGGCGGTGGACAGGCGCAGCGAGTGGGCCACGACCACGTTGTCGTCGGCGAAACCGTGGACGATCATCATCGGCCGGGCCGGCTCGACGGCGTCCACCAGCCCCGCGTCGTCGACCAGCGAGTTGCGCCGGTAGATGTCCGGCTGCTCGTCCGGGTGGCCGAGGTAGCGCTCCTGGTAGTGGGTGTCGTAGAGCCGCAGATCCGTGACCGGCGCGCCCACGATCCCGGCATGGAAGACGTCCGGCCGGCGCAGCACCGCGAGCCCGGCCAGATAGCCGCCGAAGGACCAGCCGCGGATCGCGACCCGGCTGAGGTCGAGCGGGAAGTCGGCGGCGAGGGCCTGGAGCGCGTCCACCTGGTCCTGGAGGACCACCGCCGCCAGGTCGTCCCGGACCGCCTTCTCCCAGGCGGGGGAGCGGCCCGGGGTGCCCCGTCCGTCGGCGACGACGACCGCGAACCCCTGGTCGGCGAACCACTGAGAGGTGAGATACGGGTTGTGCGCGGCGACCACCCGCTGGCCGTGTGGTCCGCCGTAGGGGTCCAGGAGGACCGGCAGGGGCGTGTCACCGGGGTAGTCCCGCGGCATAAGCACGGCGCACGGAATCCGCTGTGCGCCCCCCTCGGTGAGGGTCACGCGCGGGGACAAACCGGGATCCTCGGCGTACGAGGGGATGGTCGCCGCCGGCTTTCCGTCGTGCAGCACCTGCACCCGTGCCCCCGGCCGGTCGAGCGTCGCCGACACGAGAACGGTCACCTCCCCGGCGCGCACCGCCGAGTGCACGCCGGGCTCCTGCGACACGCGCTCCAGGCCGAGTTCGTTGACGCGGTAGACGTGCACCTCGCCGATCTCCGGCGCGGCCGCTTCCTCGCCCGCCGAGGCCGAGACCAGCACGTCGTCGTCCGACACGTCGAGCACCGCACGCACATGCAACTGCGGCCCGGTCAGCGGACGTTCACCCACCGCGAGCACCCGCGCGCCGCCCTCGTCGGCGATCCGCACCAGCTGCCCGGAGGGGGTCCAGCACGGCACTCCGGGGAAAAGATCAAGCCAAATCGGATCTTCGTCGGCATGCACCATCCGGGTCGCCCCCGTGTCCGGATCCACTGCCAGGTACAGCTGGCTGCGCTGGTCACGGGCCTGCACCAGAACCAGTGGCGCACCCGCCGCTGACCAGTGCACTCGCGCCAGATACGGGTAGCGCGCCCGGTCCCAGACGACCTCCGTGCGCACCCCGTCCAGGCCGATCACGAACAGCTGTACGTCAGCATTCGGGGTGCCGGCCGCCGGATAGGGAACGTGTTGTGGGTCACGCTCCGGATGGGCCGGATCGGAGATCCACCACCGCTGCACCGGCGTGTCGTCCACCCGCGCCACAAGCAGCCGGTCCGACTCCGGCGCCCACCAGAAGCCCCGGTCACGGTGCATCTCCTCGGCCGCGATGAACTCGGCCAATCCATAGGAAACCGACTCCGACTCCGGCTCGGCGAGCGCCCGGTCGCCCGCACCCTCGGCACCCACGACCCGCAGGGCACCGCCGGCGACGTACGCGATGTGCCGGCCGTCAGGGGCCGGGCGCGGGTCGATCACCGGTCCGGGAACGGGGAGTTCACGGGCGGTGCCGGCCCGCAGCTCCGCCGTGAAAAGCCGCCCTGACAAGGCGAAAGACGCCAACTCGACGGCGGTATCGGTGGCGTAGCCGACGATGCCGGCGCCACCCTCACGGCTGCGTTCACGGCGCGCCCGCTCCTCGGGCGAGAGGTCTTCCGCGGCCCCGCCCAGCAGCGTGCGCGGGTCGGCCGCCATGCGCTCCGCGCCGTCCGCGAGGTCGAGGACCCACAGCGCGTTGGCCCGGTCCGTACCGGACCCCGAGCGCAGGAACGCGACACGGGAACCGTCGGGGGCCACGGTGAACGAACGCGGCGCGCCGAGCGTGAAGCGCTGGGTGCGGGCGTGCCGTCGGGGGAAGGAGACAGGCTCGGTCGTCATGCCACGACCATATTGGCCATGCGCCCCCTTGTGCGGCCGTGCGCCGATCGATGCGCACGCACGGATAGTTATGATCACTAGCGCTGCGTGGGTATGAACCTGCTGGCTGCTGTATGGATTTACACGTTCCCTCGCACTGTTTCCCCGACGATCCCGGGTTCTTGGAGGTGAGCCGCCGTGGCACTCTCGATTTCGGCGGTGGTGCTGCTGGCGATCATCGTCTTCCTGCTCATCAGGAGGTCAGGACTGAAGGCCGGCCATGCGGTCGTCTGCGTCCTCCTCGGGTTCTACCTCGCCTCGTCCACCATCGCGCCCACGATCAACGAGCTGACGACCAACATCGCCGGGATGATCAGCAGCATCAAGTTCTGACCGGCCCGACACACGGGCTCCGAACCGCGAACGACCGGAGCCCACCTCGACTTCGTGGCGGCCCGGCGAGCCCAGGTCGTCCCGTGTGGAGTTGGAGGACGAGAACGGGCCGTTCAAGAAGTTCAGTTACGAGGATCTGATCGAGTTCACGGTCATCGCCCGATCCCTGGGCGGCGAGGTCGACGTACCGGAGGCCGAGGTCGAGTGGTGCCGTGGGAGTGTGGACCCTTCCTTGAAAGTTCCACACCCCCACGGGCGCACACTGCGGATCCAGACGGGCCTCGCACGGTGGCGTGCCGGTCAGCCCTTGGATGCGAACGGCACGAAGTCGGCCCAGGCCGGGGGGAGAAGACCAGGCCAGTTCGACAGTGTCCCCGGCGGCGGTCTCGCGGATCATGCTTCTCCCAGCAGTTGCTCAATGAAGGCCAGTGACTCCCGTGGGGTGAGAGCCTGAGCCCGGATCGTGCTGTACCGCAGCTCAAGGATGCGGAGCTGTTTCGGATCGGAAGTTGGGCGGCCGTTGAACGCTCCATCGGAGCGCCCTACCGCCGTACCGTCCCCGAACTTCGGTACCTCGATCTTGCCGCTCAGCCCGACGAAGAAGCCGGCGTCCCGCAAGAAGCCCCTCCCCGCCGTCCCGCAACCCGCCTGCCCTGCCCCCGCCCCCGTTCCGCGTACCTGTCGCGCCACCGGCCGCCCGGCACCCCCTCCAGAACTGCGAAGGCTGCGACTGCGCCTTCCGCTCCCCGACCCCAGGACGCTGCCATGATGACTGCCGCGCTCCCGCTGCCACCGCCGCTTGAGCCCGTTGTGTCCCGTTCGCTGCCATCGGGCCGGACACTCTGGCCGGCTGCACTCCCTGGAGGACGCCATGAGCACTCAGGCCGACCATGGGCACGAGCTGATCCCGCGTCCCGAGCTGATTCCCGACGCCCTGCGTGCCGCCCTTGCCGTCGTCGCTCCGGGGTGCCTGGACGAGATGCAGGCCATGAAGGTGAAGGACGAGGCCTTTGCCAAGGCGGTCGAGTGGCAGTCGCTCAGTCCGGTGCAGAGCTGGGTCCTGATCTGGGCCAGGGAGATCGAGATCGCTCGTCGCCCCGATCTGTTCACTCGTTACGCCCAGGCGGAGAGCAATCTGGAACACGAGGACCCGGTCATCGGGCGGGAAGCCCACCAGGAGCTGAGTGCGGTCCTCGACGAGGCGATGAAGGCAGTTCGCGAGTGAGCCGGAAATGGGAGTACGCCTTCGGCGCCGAAGAGGCTGCCCGAACCGTTCCCGCAGACTTCCTCACCGCCGGGGAACGTGGCGGGCGGGGAGGTGACTGGGTGGGGGATGTCGCCTCGTAGGCTGGCCCCATGACGGAATTGCCCGCCCGGCGTCTGCTGCTGGTGCATGCGCACCCGGACGACGAGTCGATCAACAACGGCGCGACGATGGCCAAGTATGCGGCCGAGGGTGCGCATGTGACCCTGGTCACCTGCACCCTCGGTGAGCGTGGCGAGGTCATTCCGCCGGGGCTCGCCCACCTGACCGGTGCCGCTCTGGGCGAGCACCGCCTGCGCGAGCTCACCGCCGCGATGCATGAGCTCGGCGTCGAGGACTTCCGTCTGCTCGGCGGCGCGGGCCGCTACCAGGACTCCGGGATGATGGGCCTCGCCGACAACGACGATGCCGCCTGTTTCTGGCAGGCCGACGTCGACGAGGCCGCCGCCCACCTCGTCGAGGTGATCCGTGAGGTACGCCCTCAGGTCCTGATCACGTACGACCCCGACGGCGGCTACGGCCACCCCGACCACATCCAGGCCCACCGCGTCGCCCAGCGCGCCGCCGAGCTGGCGGCCGCCGAGGGCCTGCCGATCGCCAAGGTCTACTGGAACCGCGTACCGCGCACGGTCGCCGAGAAGGCCTTCGCCGGCCTCCAGGACGATCTGTCCCGCCTCCCCTTCCCCCGGGCCGCCACCCTCGAGGACGTACCGGGCGTCGTGGACGACGAGCGCATCACCACCGAGATCGACGGCACCGCGTACGCCGCCGCCAAGGCCGCCGCGATGCGCGCGCACGCCACGCAGATCGACGTCGCCGAACCGTACTTCGCGCTGTCCAACGAGCTCGCTCAGCCCGTCTTCACCACGGAGTACTACGAGTTGGTGCGCGGCGAGCGCGCCCAGACGCGGGAGACGGATCTGTTCGCCGGGATCGAGGAGGCGTCATGAAGGACCAGGGCTCGATGCTCGCCCAGCCGCTGCAGCGCCCCTCCGCCGGGCGGATCGTGGCCCACCTGGGGCTGTTCGTGCTCGGCCTGGTGGTCGGCGCCGCCGGTGCGCTGGTGCAGGCCGGCTGGTTCCCCGGCGGGCTGCTGCTCGCCCTCCTGGGCGGGGCCGGGCTGTTCCTGGGCGGGGCGTGGGGCACCGGAGGCAGAAGCGGAGCGGTTTCGTCCGCCGCGGGCTGGATGCTCGCCGTCATCCTGCTCACCGCCAGCCGTCCCGAAGGGGACTTCCTGTTCGCCGCGGGAGCCGGCTCGTACCTCTTCCTCCTCGGCGGCATGGGTGTGGCTGTGATGTGCGCCACCCTTGGGCCGGGGCGGCAACCCGGCGGCCGGTCCGTCCGACTTGGCAAGTGACGTACCACTTCGCCGTCCCGTGCACGTGCGAGTCCCGTGTGGGTTTCCTCAGCGGTCGCGGGATACCCGACGGGGGTGGCCAGTATGGTGGTGCCGCCGCCGAGCTGCCCGAGCATGTGAGGTCGTAACGGGCGGCGGAGCCAACCGGGAGAACCTGCCTTGAGTCGTGAAACTGACAGTCCGTCCTCCGGGCCCAGCGGGCGCGGCGGAGCCGCATACCCCTCGGGCACGCCGCCCTACGGCACCCCCACGGCTTCCGACAGCGGTGCTGGAGCGGGCCGTTCGGCCGCGCAGCCGGAGGAGCGCAAGACCGAGACCACGCTGACGACCCGGATCCGGATCAACATCCCCGGGTCGCGGCCCATCCCGCCGGTCGTCGTGCGCCAGCCCGTCGCGGACACCGAGGCCGCCGACGACACCGCCGCCGAGGCGGCCCCGGCGGACCCGGCCACCACCGGCACGGTCGAGGCTCCGGCCGAGCATCCCCAGCCGGCCGAGGAGAAGACCAGCGACTGGTTCGCGCCCCGCAAGTC
>NZ_JBQQCE010000740.1:0-3085 GCF_052245645.1 Streptomyces sp. KR55
GAGGCCCAGTGGGGCGCGCTGTGGTGAGTTGCGGCCCTCGGGCAGTGCGCCCGGGACGGCCTCGGAGCTGTGCTCGTTGCCGAACCCGTGGAGGTGGGCCAGCCCTTCGGCGGTCTTCCGTGCGTCCCCGCTCATGATCGGTGCTCCCTTGCACGCTGATTCCTATGGTTCACCGTAGGATTGCGGTTCGGGGGGCGCAAGAGGTCCGTACGATCTCCTCTCGACGGACGACCGGAGGGTGACGAGAACCAGACTCCAGGGGGATTCGGGGTGTCGGACCGGTGTTCTAGTCTCCCGTTTCATGTCGTGGACGCGCCGAACTCTAGGGCCTGTGCCGGAAGTGGCGCCTGCCGGACGACGCCTGGCACGCTCCCCCACTGCCTCAAGGGCGTGGGAGGTACCCCCTCTCGCCGCACCGGCCGAAAGCCCAAGTACATCCAGTACGAGAGCTCCCGCCCGGCACGCCGAGAGCACGCTCCCCCACGCTCGAACCCGAGCTCGCGCGGGGGCACCCCCATCGCCGCCGCCCGGTCCGCCCTCCGGGCGGACGACGCCACTTCCGGCACAGGCCCTAGCCGCGCTCGCGGTCTGTGTCCTGCTGCTGACCGGATCCGTGGGCTGCGGCACCAGTGCTGCGGGAGGGCAGAAGAACGGGGAGTCGCCGTCGCCGGTGGGCAGAATCCTCGACGACACCGACGACGAGGGGCAGCCGTACCGCGAGGTGGGCGAGGAGCATGCCCCCGAGGTCGACATCGAGGTCCAGCCCGACGCCTCCGGGGCCGGCTGGGACGTACGGCTGACCGTCCGTGACTTCCGCTTCTCGCCGGCCGGTGCACGGCCGAAGGCGGTGCCCGGCCGGGGGTTCGCCCGCCTCTTCCTGGACGGCCGCCCGGTCGCCCGACTGCGCACGCCCGAGTACCGTCTGGCCGCCGGTCTCGTCCCGCGCGGCACCCACCAGGTCACCGCACGGCTGTACGCCGACGACGGCACCGTGTGGGCGGTCGACGGCGAACCCGTCGAGTGCACGGCCGACATCACCGCCTCGGGAACCGAGCCGGCGCCCACGACCAAGGGACCTGCCGGTTCACCGGATCACGCCGACCGGGCATCATGAAGCCCGTGCCCCATGCGACAACACTCCGTCGTGCGCCCGTGCAGCGGCGCAGCGCCGAACGGCTGACCCGGATCCTGGACGCCTGCGCCGACCTCCTCGACGAGGTCGGCTACGACGACCTGAGCACCCGCGCGGTCGCCCAGCGCGCCGGTGTCCCCATCGGCTCGGTCTACCGCTTCTTCGGCAACAAGCGCCAGATGGCCGACGCGCTCGCGCAGCGCAACCTGGACCGCTACGCCGAGCGCGTCACCGAGCGGCTGAAGGATGCCGAACAGGGTGACTGGCGGACCGCCATGGACGCCGTGGTCGACGAGTACCTCGCCATGAAGCGCACCGCACCCGGCTTCTCCCTGGTCGACTTCGGCAACCAGATCCCGGTCGGGGTCCGCCACGGCGAGCCCAACCATCGCGTCGCCGACCGTCTCACCGACCTGCTCTCCGGCCACCTCGACCGCACCCCCGACGAGGAACTGCGCCGCTCCTTCCTGATCGCGGTGGAGACCGCGGACACCCTGGTGCATCTGGCGTTCCGGGTGGACCCGGAAGGGGACGAGAAGATCATCGGGGAGATGCGGGAGATGCTGCGGGCGTATCTGGCGCGCGTACTGGACTGAGGGCCGACGATTTCCGGACCCCGTTTGCGGTGAGGCCTCCCATCCATGCATACCGGTCGGTATGCTCGGCGCAGTCCGTGCGTCACCGCTGCCGCCAGACCTCCGGGAGGACCCGTGTCCCGCACCGCCCTGCGTATCTGCCCCCTGTGCGAGGCCACCTGCGGGCTGACACTCACCATCGAGGGAACCCGCGTCACCGGCGCCCGCGGTGACCGCGACGACGTGTTCAGCCAGGGCTTCATCTGCCCCAAGGGCGCCTCCTTCGGGGCCGTCGACGGCGACCCCGACCGGCTGCGTACCCCGCTCGTGCGCAGGGACGGGGAGCTGCGCGAGGCCACCTGGGAGGAGGCGTTCGACGCCGTGGCCGCCGGGATCCGGCCGGTCGTCGAGCGATACGGGCCGAACTCCGTCGGCGTGGTCCTCGGCAACCCCACCGTGCACACCATGGCCGGCGCGTTGTACCCGCCGCTCCTGATCGCGGGGCTCGGCACCCGCAGCCTGTTCACCGCGTCCACGGTCGACCAGATGCCCAAGCACGTCTCCAGCGGGCTGCTCTACGGCGACGCGCACGCCATCCCCGTGCCCGACCTGGACCACACCGACCACCTGCTGCTCATCGGCGCCAACCCGCTGGAATCCAACGGAAGTCTGTGCACCGCCCCCGACTTCCCCGGCCGCCTCAAGGCGCTCAAGGCGCGCGGCGGCACCCTCACCGTGATCGACCCGCGCCGCACCCGCACCGCCCGACTCGCCGACCGGCACATCGCCGTCCGCCCCGGCACCGATGCCCTGCTCCTCGCGGCGATGGCGTACGTCCTCTTCGCGGAGGACCTGGTCGACCTCGGTGATCTCGCGCCGCATGTCCAGGATCTGCCCGAACTCCGGGACGCCGTACGGGACTTCAGTCCCGAGGCCGTCGCGGCGGCCTGTGATGTCGAGGCCGGCACGATCCGTACGCTCGCCCGCGAACTGGCGGCCGCCCCCACCGCCGCCGTCTACGGCCGCATCGGCAGCTGCACCGTCCCGCACGGCACGCTCGCCAGCTGGCTCGTCGACGTCCTCAACATCCTCACCGGCAACCTGGACCGGCCGGGTGGCGCCCTGTTCCCGCAGGCCGCCACCGACCGGACGCCCCGGCCCGCAGGACCCGGCCGCGGGTTCGCGCTCGGCCGCTGGCATTCCCGGGTGAGCGGCCACCCGGAGGCCAAGGGCGAGCTGCCGCTGTCCGCACTCGCCGAGGAGATCGACACCGCCACCGAGGAGGGCGAGCCCGTCCGGGCGCTGATCGCCGTGGCCGCCAACCCCGTGCTCTCCGCGCCCGACGGCGACCGCCTCGACAAGGCCCTCGACTCGCTGG
>NZ_JBQQCE010000741.1:0-3084 GCF_052245645.1 Streptomyces sp. KR55
GTCATCAAGGGCACGCGGACCGACCAGGACCTCGGCGAAGCGCTCGCCGCGGGCGACTTCGACGGCGACGGCCACGTGGACCTGGCCACCGGGACCACGGTCGCCTACGGCCCGGTGGACCGGGCGGCTGGGCCAGCCCGCACCGAGGCGATGAACGTCGAGGTCGGCGGCCCGGCGGAGGAGTGGTGGAGCCGCCCCACCCTCGCCGCGGGCGATGTGAACGGCGACGGCGTCGACGACGTGGTGGCCGCCGTCTCGCACGGCGACGGTGAGCTGCCGTACCACGGCCCCCGGCTCGTGCAGTACTTCGCGGGCGGCCGGGCCGGACTGACGGCCGCCCGGACGCTGAAGGACGCGGGCACCGGCAAGACCCTGGACGGCGGCCGGGCCGTCGCGGTGGGCGACCTCGACAGTGACGGGTACGCCGACATCGTCCTCGGCCGCACCAGCGAGTACGACATGGACGGCACCGAGGACGTCAACGCGCTGGGCGGCGCGGTCGAGATCGTCCGCGGCGGCGCCGCCGGTCCGGACACCGCGAGCCCGCGCACGCTGCTCCATCAGGACAGCCCCGGAGTCCCGGGCACCGCGGAGGACGAGGACCTCTTCGGCGCGAGCCTGTCCCTCGGGGACGTGAACGGCGACGGCCGCCCCGACCTCGCGGTCGGCGTCTCCCGGGAGGGCGTGGGCACCCGGGACGAGGCCGGTTCGGTGACCGTGCTGCGGGGTACCGCGGCGGGGCTCACCGGGCAGGGAACGAAGTCCTTCACCCAGAACACGACGTCGGTGCCGGGCTCCGCCGAGGCGGGGGACGTCTTCGGCACCTCCGTACGGCTGGCCGACACCAACGGCGACGGCCGCGCGGAGCTGTACGCGGGCGCTCCCGGGGAGAACGCCAACGCGGGCGGGGTCTGGGTACTCCCCGGCGGCCCCACGCAGGTGACCGCCACCGGCTCGGTCTCGTTCGGCGCGGCGTCGCTGGGCACCGTCGCGGCGCGGGCCGAGCTCGGCCGTCGTTTCAACAGCTGACGGCACCCGGGCGGGAGCCGGCTGCCGGCCGGTCAGGTCAGCGAACCGGCCGACAGCCGGCGGAACCCGATCGTCTCGTACGCCCCCGTCTCGTACAGGATGCCGACCGTGTCCCGGTCGAGCCGTACGAGGTCGGAGTACGCGGCCCGCTGCTGGGACAGTGTGAGCGCCTTGGTGAAGGCCGCACCGCCGTCCGTGCGGGGGTCACCGACGAAATGCGGGGCGCCGGAGTGACGGAATGCCCGGGGCTTGGTCATCTGCTGGCGTATCCGCGGCTGGTTCGCAGCCGAGTCTGACGGATCAGGGCGCTCAGGGCGAGATGCCGCTGCTGTCCTTTCTCCGTAAAAGAGCGTTTTGTCCCGGCGAGGGCGTTTGGTAAGTCGCGGCAGGTCGGGGGTTAGTGGCTGTGCGCGTGAGCGTGTGAGGATGCGCTCGTGGATTGCGATGTGTGTGGCGGGGCGATGTGGCGATGGCCGGTGCCCTCGACTGCGGGGCAGGAGGAAATCTGGTCCTGCTCTTGGTGCTATGCCGCCACGCATGTGGGTGGTGAGTGGTTCGAGATCGCACGACCGCCGTACCTGCCGGTGGAGACGCGCTGGGAGAGGGCCTTTGCGGACGGCCTTCCTGCTGACATCTCCCACGCCTTCGGAGTCTTCGACAGGACCCTGTGCGGGATCCAGATGGCCGACATGTCGCCGTCTGACCACTGGTGGTTGCCGGAGCGGGAGCATGCCTGCAGCGCCTGCCGTGAAACGGCGGTGGTCATCGATGAGCGCTGGCCGCAGGCGATGAGGGGCGAAGATGCCCGGGTGAGCGTGGCTCGACCGGCCCCCGGATAGGCGGCGCCCGAGTTCTGCCTGCGCCGACTGGCGGCTACGAGTACTTCCAGTTCGGTGTGGATTCTCGGGTGAGTCGCTGGCTCATGAGATTGATCATCGCGACGTGGATTATGGCTTCGGAGCGGTGGGGGTGTGTCTCGTAGTCGCGGGCGAGGCGGCGGTGGTGCATCAGCCAGCCGAAGGTGCGCTCGACCACCCAGCGTCGGGGGATGACCTTGAACCCTTTGACTCCGGGGGCGCGTTGGACGACTTCTACGTCGATGCCGAGGCAGGCGCCGTGGTCGATGGCTTTCGTTCGATAGCCGGTGTCGGCCCACGCCTTGGTCACTCGAGGGTTCGCGGCGGCGATCTGGGAGAGCAGGTGGATGCCGCCGGTGTGGTCGGAGACGCCGGCCGCGGTCACCCAGACGGCCAGGAGAAGTCCGAGGGTGTCGACGCCGAGGTGGCGCTTGCGACCTGCGATCTTCTTGCCGGCGTCGATGCCCTGGCCGGCCGCGGGCACGTTGGCCGAGGTCTTGACGCTCTGGGCGTCCAGCACGCAGACGCTCGGCTCGGCATCCCGGCCCTCGGCCTCGCGCACCAAGCGCCGCAGCAGGCGGTTGAGCTGGTCGAAGATCCCTTCTTTCTGCCAGGCGGCGAAGTAGCCGTAGACCGTCTCCCAGGGCGGGAAGTCGTGCGGCAGGTACCGCCAGGGGATACCGGTGCGGTCGACGTAGAGGATGGCGTCCATGATGCGGCGCAGGTCGTGCTCGGGTGGGCGTCCGATGTCCAGGCCCTTGCCCCTGCGCTCGGCCCGCCAGGCGGTGAGCGTGGGCTCGATCAGCTCCCAGCGGGCATCGGACAGGTCGCTGGGATACGGGCGGTGTCGCGTCATGTTTCGGTAGTACCGTCGGGCACGGCGCCGCCCCAGGGCGCAAACGGCGTCAACCGGGGGCGCCTTGGGATCAGACAGGAGCGAATGCATCGAAACGGGCCGGGGTGCGGCGTCTTCAGCCACACAGCTCCCATTGGGCACTATCGCCTCGGAAGTCGCAGACCCACTCCCCACCCGAAGCGCCACCAACAACCTCGCCGGGACAAAACGCTCTTTAAGAGGGCATTTGGTTTAGGTAGATCGCCCCGTATGCCCTAGTAGGTGCCTCGCCAGGTGGGTGTGGTCTCGTCCGTTATGCGCTTGGCGAGGTTGTCGATCGAGGCGAGGTGGATCATGGCTTCG
>NZ_JBQQCE010000742.1:0-3069 GCF_052245645.1 Streptomyces sp. KR55
CCGGGCCTCCGCCTCGCTCCAGCGTGCCGCGTCCCCCCGCGGTTCGTACCGCGTCAACGGCTGCGTACGGGTGAGCAGGCGCCGTCCGCCCGCGAGGTCGCCCACCAGCCCATGGGCCCGGGCCTGGACCAGGACGTTCCCGAGGGCGGCGGCCTCGGTCGGGCCCGCCACCACCGGCAGCCCGCAGGCGTCGGCGGTCAGCTGGCAGAGCAGGGCGTTGCGGGTGCCGCCCCCGACGACGTGCACTACGTCGACCGGGTGGTCGGCCAGCCGCTGCGCCTCGGCGATCGCCCGCCGGTGGGCGAGGGCGAGCGAGTCGAGGATGCAGCGGGTGATCTCGGCGGGCGACTCGGGCACCGGCTGCCCTGACACGCGGCACGCCTCGGCGATCCGCTCGGGCATCCGGCCCGGCGCGAGAAACGCCGCGTCGCCCGCGTCCACGACCGACCGCAGCGTCGGCACCTTGGACGCGTCGAGCAGCAGCTCGCCCAGGTCCGGGTCCCCCCAGGCCCGTACGCACTCCTGGAGCAGCCACAGCCCCATGATGTTGCGCAGATAGCGGACCGTGCCGTCCAGCCCCAGCTCGTTGGTGAAGTTGGCGGCCCGGCTCTCCTCGCTCAGCACGGGGGTATCGAGCTCCAGCCCGGCCAGCGACCAGGTGCCGGTACAGATGTATGCGAACCGTTCACGCCCGGCCGGCACGGCGGCCACCGCGGAGGCGGTGTCGTGCGACCCGACGGTCGTCACCGGCACCGGACCGGCGAGCCCGGTCTCCTCCAGCACCTCGGCCCGCAGCACACCCGCCGGATCACCGGGCTGCCGCAACGGCGCGAACAGCCCCAGGTCGATACCGAGCCGCGCGGCGACGTCGTACGACCAGTCGCGCGTGCGGGGATCGATCAGCTGGGTGGTGGAGGCGTTGGTGAGCTCGGTGCCCTGCTCGCCCGTGAGCCAGTACGCCAGCAGATCGGGGATGAGCAACAGCCGCTGGGCATGCGCCAGTTGGGCCGATTCCTGCGCTGCCGTCAGCTGGTACAGGGTGTTGAAGGGGGCGTACTGCAACCCGGTCGCCGCGTACAGCTCCTGCGCCGGGACGGCCGCCCACACCTTCTCGGCGACCCCCTCGGTACGGGAGTCCCGGTAGTGCACGGGGTTGCCGAGCAGTGCCCCGTCCGCGTCCAGCAGGCCGTAGTCCACGGCCCAGCTGTCGATGCCGACGGAGTCGACCTGCCCGGCCGCCCGCAGCCCGTCCAGCACCCCGGCATACAGACCGAGCACGTCCCAGCGCAGCCCTTCGGGCACTCGCACGGGCCGATTAGGAAATCGGTGCGCCTCGGTCAGCTCCAGGCTGTCCGGCCCGACCCGGCCGACCATGACCCGCCCGCTGGAGGCGCCCAGGTCGACCGCGGCGTACGACTTCACGCCGGCGCTCATCGCAGGAAGGCGGCCGCGACGCCGGCGTCGACCGGGATGTGCAGTCCGGTGGTGTGGGTCAGGTCCCCACCGGTCAGCGCGAAGACGGCGTTCGCGACATGGTCCGGGAGCACCTCGCGCTTGAGGATGGTCCGCTGGGCGTAGAACTCGCCGAGCTTCTCCTCTTCCACGCCGTACACGGCGGCCCGCTGGGCACCCCAGCCACCGGCGAAGATCCCGGACCCGCGCACCACACCGTCCGGGTTGACCCCGTTGACGCGGATGCCGTGCTCGCCGAGTTCGGCGGCCAGCAGCCGCACCTGGTGGGCCTGGTCGGCCTTGGTGGCGGAGTAGGCGATGTTGTTCGGCCCGGCGAAGACGGCGTTCTTGGAGGCGATGTAGACGATGTCACCGCCCAGCTCCTGAGCGATCATCACCCGGGCGGCTTCCCTCGACACGAGGAAGGAACCGCGCGCCATGATGTCGTGCTGGAGGTCCCAGTCCTTGGCCGAGGTCTCCAGCAGCGGCTTGGAGATGGAGATCCCGGCGTTGTTGACGACCAGATCAACCCCACCGAAGGCCAGCACGCCGGCCTTGAAGGCCTCGGCGATCTGCTCCTCGGACGTGACGTCCACGGTCACCGCGACAGCCTTGTCGGGACCGCCGAGCTCCTCGGCGACGGCCTGGGCGTTCTCGGCGTTGAGGTCGGCGACGACCACACACGCACCCTCACCGACCAGCCGATGCGCGATGGCCTTCCCGATCCCACTGCCCGCCCCGGTCACCAGCGCGACCCGCGTCGCGAGCGGCTTGGGCTTCGGCATCCGCTGGAGCTTGGCCTCTTCGAGGGCCCAGTACTCGATGCGGAACTTCTCCGACTCCTCGATGGGCGCGTACGTCGAGACGGCCTCGGCCCCACGCATCACATTGATGGCGTTGACGTAGAACTCGCCGGCGACCCGGGCGGTCTGCTTGTCCTTGCCGAAGGAGAACATGCCGACACCCGGGACCAGCACGATCGCCGGGTCGGCGCCGCGCATGGCGGGGGAGTCGGGCAGGGCGTGCCGCTGGTAGTAGGCGGCGTACTCCTCGCGGTACTCGGCGTGCAGCTCCTTGAGCCGGGCGATGGCCTCATCCAGCGGAGCGGTGGGCGGCAGGTCGAGGACGAGCGGCCGCACCTTGGTCCGCAGGAAGTGGTCGGGGCAGGAGGTGCCGAGGGCAGCGAGCCGCGGATGCTCGGCCCGGGCGAGGAACTCGAGCACGACATCGGAGTCGGTGAAGTGCCCGACCTGCGCCTTGTCCTGCGAGGCGACGGCACGGACATACGGGGCCAGCGCCGCCGCCCGCTCCCGCCGCTCGGCCTCGGGCAGCGCCGCGTACCCGTCGATCACGGGACCGAAGGGCTCGGGCTTCCCCCGCTCGGCGAGAAAGGCCTCGGCGGTCCGGATGATGTGCAGCGAGTTCCGCTCACACTCCTCGGAGGTGTCCCCCCAGGCGGTGATCCCGTGCCCACCGAGAATGCACCCGATGGCCTGCGGATTCGCTGCCTTCACTGCGGCAATGTCGAGCCCGAGCTGAAACCCGGGCCGCCGCCACGGCACCCACACCACGGTGTCACCGAAACACTCGGCGGTGAGCTTCTCACCGTCGGCGGCA
>NZ_JBQQCE010000743.1:0-3067 GCF_052245645.1 Streptomyces sp. KR55
AAGGACATCCTTCAGGAGGCCCGCGAGTACGACGTGGACACCGCGCCCTGGGGCGAGCTGTTCGACCTCGGCGTCCAGGCCCGCTACCTCAAGCGGGGGCTGTTCTTCCCGGCCCGGGCGTCCCGGCTGCACGAGCTGTGGCGCCGGCACGGCTCGCTCGCCCAGCTGGACGACGAGACCAGGAGCCAGATTCTCGACCGGTACCTGGGCGGCGAGGCCCCCGCGCCTGTCGCGGCAGGCAGCACCCCCGAGCAGCAGCTGGCGGCTGTGTTCCGCGGCTACTTCACACGCGGTTTCCGCCTCGCCGTGAGCGGTGACCAGCGCTCCCGGGTGGACTACCTGGTGCACTGCGGCCCCGCGATGGGCGCCTTCAACCAGGTGGTCGCGGACACCGAGCTCCACCCGTGGCGAGCCCGCACGGTGGAGGCGATCGCCGACGCCCTGATGGACGGCGCCGCTATCCACCTCTCCGCACGCCTGTGCAGCTTCGGCTGAGTGCGTTGCGGCAGACCGGATCTTGTTCGAGGTACGCGGTCGTCGCAACACCCCTGTTCAAGGGGTGCGGTGGACTTCGAGTTCCGAGCGGACCGGACGCCGCAGAGGCGTAAGAAGTCCCAGGAGCGGGAGGCATACTCCCGGCTCGTGCAGCAGGGTTACAGCAACACCGAAGCGTTCCGGATCGTCGGTGTCGACCGCAGGACAGGCAACGAGTGGCGCAATGGTCGCTCCGGGGAACGGAACCAGAAGCCGGTACCGCCGATCGATGTGGTGGTACCGGCTTCAGGCCTGTCCCGGTATCTGCGCGAGGACGAGCAATCCACATCGTCGACCGGCTGCGGGAAAAGGCCACGGTGCGAGCGATCGCCGCGGAGCTGGGCCGCAGCCCGTCCACGGTCAGCCGCGAGATCGAGCGCAATCGCCACCCCGAGAGCGGGGCCTACCGCGCACACCGTTGACTCTCGGCACCCGCGCTGGTCGCGGTCGTCGCTGCCATGGCCTGTGCGGTTGAGGTTCCCCTCGTAGCGTGGAGTCCGTGGTTGCAGGGGAAGTTGGGGTTGAAGCTCCCCCTTTGATCAGGACAGCTTGACAGTGGGACGGATGGGTCCCGGAGGAAGCAGTCTGATCGGTGAGTAAGAAGAGCAACACGGGCAAGCGGTACACGGCCGAGTTCAAGCGGGACGCGGTCACTGCCCGCGCGGCCGACGGCCCGCAACGAGCCCGCCGCCGGAGTGACCGACAGATCAACAGCAAGGACACCCGAAGGGTCAGTCATAACACCAGTCAGGCCGCCCCGGCGACGGTGACCTCATCCTCACAGTCGAAGCACGAACCGGTGCGGCCCATGCTCTGCCGCAGCCCCAACTTATTTATCTCGCACCGGAGTTCGTCTGCGGTGTATTCGCTGCCGCGGTCCGAATGCGCGATGCAGCCGGGCTGGAGCCGACCGTGTCCGGCGGCCATCCGCACATGAGTGCCCGAGGCAGCCCGACGTCTCAGTCCGCGCTGAGGGGGGTCCGCAGCCGCACCCGGTACCGCCCTCGGGTGTAGGGCCTGCTTCCAGGGTGCCGTGGAGGACCTCGGCCCGTTCCGCGGGCCGATCACGTCGGCTGGGAACCGGGGTGCGGCAGCGCAGGGCGGGTGGGCTGCCTGTTGGTGACGGTTACTCCGACGTCGTCACCGTCCTGACACAGCTCGACTCGGGCCGTCGCGCCGGGCGGGCTTGCGGACGTTGGTCAGCGCCTCCTGGGCCGTCCGGTAGAGGGCCCGCTGGGCGGGTGTGCTCACGGTGGGCGAGCCGTCAGCTCTGCATGAGTGCCGCCTGCTGACACGACGCGGTCCTCACCGAAGGTGGTCACGGCGAGGTCCACCACGCGGCATCGTGAGCGAAACGGTCGACGTAGGAGCGGCGCTCCGGTCGTGGTCAGTGGCAACATTGAGCGCTCACGCAGCGTGACGAAGTGCACCGTCCGTTCGAGGGGTCGGACGGAAGCGCGGGGCGACCGGCGGGCGGCCGACGGCATGTCCTACGGTTTCCGGAAGGTGCCCGGAGTTTTTCGGGCGTACAGCTACGGAGGTGGGGATGGTGGCCGGGGAAGGCGCTCAGCGCAAGACAGGCACGCGGAGCCCGGATGGGGCGCCGAAGGTGACGATCACCGAGATCGCGCGGGAGGCCGGGGTGTCCGTGCCGACTGTTTCGCGGGTCGTCAACGGGCGCTCGGACGTTTCGCCCACCACCCGTGCCCGGGTCGAGGACCTGCTGCACCGGCACGGCTACCGCCGCCGCCCGGCCGCGTCCGGCACCCGGGCGGTCCTGCTCGACCTCGTCTTCAACGATCTGGACAGCCCCTGGGCCGTCGAGATCATCCGGGGCGTCGAGGAGGTCGCGCACGAGGCCGGTGTGGGCACGGTGGTCTCCGCCATCCACGACCGGGCGGGGTCCGCGCGGCAGTGGATGACCAATCTGCGGGCCCGCCCGTCCGACGGCGTGATCCTTGTGACGTCGGTGCTCGAACCGGGGATCCACGACGAACTGCGCCGCTTGGGTGTGCCGTTGGTGGTGATCGACCCGGCTGGTTCGCCGGCCACCGAGGCGCCGACCGTGGGCGCCACCAACTGGACGGGCGGGATGGCCGCGACCGAGCATCTGCTCCAGCTCGGGCACCGCAGGATCGGGTTCATCGAGGGCCCGCCCAGGCTGCTGTGCTCGCGCGCCCGGCTCGACGGCTACCGGGCGGCGCTCGACGTGGCAGGAGTGGCGGTCGACAACGCCCTGACCGTGCCCGGTGACTTCTACCACGAGTCCGGATTCACCGGCGCGGGACGGCTGTTGGACCTCGACGAACCGCCGACCGCGATCTTCGCCGCGAGCGACCAGATGGCGCTCGGAGCGATCGAGGCGCTGCGGCGGCGCGGGCTTCGGGTGCCGGAGGACATGAGCATCGTCGGCTTCGACGACCTGCCCGAGGTGCGCTGGTGCGCGCCTCCGCTCACGACGGTTCGCCAACCTCTGTCCGACATGGGCAAGTTGGCTGCCAGGATGCTCCTCGACCTCGCGCGGAACGTCGAG